>NZ_RZPF01000916.1:0-2189 GCF_004022735.1 Mesorhizobium sp. M7A.F.Ca.AU.001.01.1.1 | reverse complement strand
CTCTCGATCGGCAGGCGCAGACCGGCCATTGCTGCGACGCGCGACGAGGAGCCGGCGACCGCCATGCCAACCTTTCCGGCGCCGATCTTGCCGCGCGACGTCTCGACGCCGGTCACCTTGCCATTGGCGTCCCTGACAAAACCGGTGACTTCGCAATTCTGGATGATGTCGACGCCGAGTTCGCTCGCCGCATGCGCATAGCCCCAGACCACCGCATCGTGCCGCGCCGTGCCGCCGCGCCGCTGCAACAGCCCGCCTTGCACGGGAAAGCGCGCATTGTCGAAGTTCAGGAACGGGATCATCTTCCTGACGGCAGCGAGGTCGAGCAGTTCGGCGTCGATGCCGTTGATGCGCATAGTGTTGCCGCGCCGCGCATAGGCGTCGCGCTGCGCATCGGAATGGTAGAGGTTGATGACGCCGCGCTGGCTGACCATCGCATTGTAGTTGAGGTCCTGCTCCATCCGCTCCCACAGCTTCATCGACAATTCGTAGAAGCCGGTGTTGCCGGGCAGACCGTAATTGGAGCGGATGATGGTGGTGTTGCGGCCGGCATTGCCGGAGCCGATCCAGCCTTTTTCGAGCACGGCGACATTCTTGATGCCGTACTCGCTGGCGAGGAACCAGGCGGTGGCCAGCCCGTGCCCGCCGCCGCCGATGATCACCACGTCGTAGCGATCCTTCGGCGTGGCGTCGCGCCAGGTGCGCTGCCAGTTCTTGTGGCCGGACAGGGCGGCACGAGCGAGCGAGAAGATCGAATATTTCATCAGTTCATTCCGAGGTCGCTCGCGTCGCGCTGGTGGTCAAATATCCAGCGTGTGGTCGCGCTCCCATTGCGTGAAGTGCGAAGCATAGGAATTCCATTCCTGGTGCTTCAGCTTTAGGTAGGCCGACGAGAAATCCTCACCCAGCGCCGCCTTGAGCGATTTGTCCTTGTCGAACTCGCGCAAGGCGTCGAGCAGGTTGAGCGGCAGTTTTGGCGCGCCCTTTACCGTATGGCCATGCTGGTACATGTCGATGTCGTAGCGCTTGCCAGGATCGGCCTTCGAGCGAATGCCGTCGAGGCCGGCGGCGATGATGACCGCTTGCAGGAGATAGGGATTGGCGGCGCCATCCGGCAGCCGCAGCTCGAAGCGGCCGGGGCCGGGCACCCGCACCATGTGGGTGCGGTTGTTGCCGGTCCAGGTCACCGTGTTCGGTGCCCAGGTCGCGCCCGAAATGGTGCGCGGCGCGTTGATGCGCTTGTAGGAATTCACCGTCGGGTTGGTGATCGCGGCCAGTGCGGAGGCATGTTTCATGATGCCGCCGAGGAAATTCCTGCCCTTGGCCGACAGGCCGAGCTCCATCGAATTGTCGGCGAAGACGTTGGTCTTGCCGGCCTTGTCCCAGACCGAGATATGCGCATGGCAGCCATTGCCGGTCAGGCCCTGGAAGGGCTTCGGCATGAAGGTCGCGCGCAGGCCATGCTTTTCCGCGATCGACTTGACCATGAATTTGAAGAACGAGTGCTTGTCGGCGGTCGCCAGCGCGTCGTCGAAGGCCCAGTTCATCTCGAACTGGCCGTTGGCGTCCTCATGGTCGTTCTGATAGGCGCCCCAGCCGAGCGCCAGCATGTGGTCGCAGATCTCGGCGATGACGTCGTAGCGCCGCATCACCGCTTGCTGGTCGTAGCAGGGTTTTGAGGCCGTGTCGTATTCGTCGGAGATCGTCTTGCCGTCAGGCGAGATCAGGAAGAACTCGGCCTCGACGCCGGTCTTGACATGCATGCCGTCGCTGGCGGCTTCCGCGATCAGCCGCTTCAGTGTGTTGCGCGGCGCCTGGTCGACCTCCTTGTCGTCCATGATGCAGTTGGCCGCCACCCAGGCGACCTCAGGCTTCCACGGCAGCTGGATCACCGAATCCGGATCCGGCACCGCAAGCATGTCGGGATGCGCCGGCGTCAGGTCCAGCCATGTGGCGAAACCGGCAAAGCCGGCGCCGTCCTTCTGCATGTCTGATATCGCCTGCGCCGGCACCAGCTTGGCACGCTGGCCACTGAACAGGTCAGTGTAGGAAATCATGAAATATTTGACGTTTTTCGCCCTTGCGAATTCAGCAAGATCAGTTGCCACGGTAGTTCCCCATTTTTATCGATTGTTGTTCCCGAGTATGCGGGAATCGGCCCTTCGTTGATCAGAAGCCGTTCTTCCCCG
>NZ_RZPF01000915.1:0-2194 GCF_004022735.1 Mesorhizobium sp. M7A.F.Ca.AU.001.01.1.1 | reverse complement strand
CATCATGGCCTTCCAGGCCAAGGCCGGCTTGACCCAGGACGGCTATCCGAGCATGGAAGTGCTGAAGTGGCTCCGGCAGAAATAGAGCCGCCTGCGGTGCCGCGCGGCCTTCCAGGCGCGCAAAGGACACTGTAGCAATCTGGTTGGGCGGCATTTGCCGAGAAACCGATGCGGTTTTTCGGCAGGACTGCGCCAAGGGACGGAGGAAACGATTGGCTTCGGCTGCGCGCATCGCAGGGCTTGTTCGTCGCATGCCGGTGCTCGTCCTGGCCGTGGTCATGCTTGCCGTCGGCGTGGCTGGCGCCTTTCATGCGCCGGCCATGGCGCAGGAGCAGCAAAACCGCGGCTGGTCGTTGCGCGACCTTTTGTTTCCGCGCCGCAGCGAGCGCATTGAGCCGCCCTTGGATATCCAGAAGCCGAGGCCCAGGCCCAAGGCGAAAAAACCCCGCGCCCCGCGCCCGCCCGCGGAACCGGAAATCCCGGTGGTCGACAAGGCGCCGGACGCGCGCACCGTCCTGGTGGTCGGCGACTTCATGGCGGCCGGCCTCGCCGAAGGCCTCGACAGCGCTTTCGCAGAGAATGCCGGCGTCAGGATCGTCGTTCGCAGCAATGGCTCGTCCGGCTTCGTGCGCGATGATTTCTACAACTGGCCCGAACAGATCAAATCGCTGATCGAGACCGAAAAACCCGCCGCCGTGATCGTCATGCTGGGCTCCAACGACCGCCAGTCGATGAAGGTGGGCGACGTGCGCGAACAGCCACGTTCCGAGAACTGGACCAAGGAATATGAACGCAGGACCGACGCGCTGGGCAAAGCCATCGCCGCGGCCAAGGTCCCCTTCCTTTGGGTCGGCATGCCGGCGTTCCGGGTGCCGAAGATGACCTCGGATATGCTTGCCTTCAACGACATCTACCATCAGGCCGCAGAAAGCCATGGCGGCGAATTCGTCGATATCTGGGACGGCTTTGTCGACGAGAACGGCGCCTTCGTCACCAGCGGCCCCGACATCAACGGCCAGCCGGTGCGGCTGCGCGCCGATGACGGCATCAATATCTCGAAGGCGGGCAAGCGCAAGCTCGCCTTCTACACCGAAAAACCGCTGCTGAAGATCCTCGGCCTGACCGCGCCGGGAAGCATGATTACACCGTCCGCTCCGGCGGGCGCCCCTGTCGAGACGCCGGCGCCGGCCGCGCCCCCCATCGTCATCGACCGCACCGCGCCGATGCTGCTCAGCGATCCGGCACTCGACGGCGGCTCGGAGCTGCTTGGCGCGGCACCGCCGGCTAAGGCCAATCCGGACCTGCCCGGTGAAAAGCTTGTGGTCGAGGGCAAGGCACCGATTGCATCGCCCGGCCGCGCTGACGACTTCTCCTGGCCGCCGAAGGCCGCAGCCGCGACCGACACCACGACCGCGATCAATCGTTAGTCTCGCAGCGCGGCTCTGAGGCCGGGCTCAGCGCGGGAGAACGCTCGACCCCATCAACGCCTCGTCGATCGCGCGCGCAGCCTGGCGGCCCTCGCGGATCGCCCAGACGACCAGCGACTGGCCACGACGCACGTCGCCGGCCGCATAGAGCCTGTCGACGCTGGTCTTGTAGTCGCGGTCATTGGCCTCGACATTGCGCGAGCGGCGGCTGTCGGTGGCGATCTTCATCTCACCCTCCAATTCCCTCGCCACACCGGCCGCGGCCGGCCCGGCAAAGCCGATGGCGATGAAAGCGAGATCGGCACGAATGACGAATTCGGTACCGGCGATCGGCTTGCGCTTGTCGTCGACCTCGCAGCACTTGACGCCGGTCAGCTGGCCTTCCTCGCCGATGAATTCGAGCGTCGCCACCTGGAATTCGCGCTCGGCGCCTTCGGCCTGCGAGGACGAGGTGCGCATCTTCGTCGCCCAGTAGGGCCAGACCGAAAGCTTGTCTTCCTTCTCCGGCGGCTGTGGGCGGATGTCGAGCTGTGTGACGCGCACCGCGCCCTGGCGGAAGGCCGTGCCGACGCAGTCGGACGCGGTATCGCCGCCGCCGACGACGACGACATGCTGGCCGCCGGCGATGATGGGATGCGAGGGCCACGCCACCGACTGGATCGGTTCGCCGCCGACCCGCCTGTTCTGCTGCACCAGATAGGGCATCGCGTCATGCACGCCGCCGAGATCGTCGCCGGGAATACCGGCCGCGCGCGGCGTTTCGGAAC
>NZ_RZPF01000914.1:0-2206 GCF_004022735.1 Mesorhizobium sp. M7A.F.Ca.AU.001.01.1.1 | reverse complement strand
GACCCTGTTCCTGACCCAAGGCTATGACAAAGCGAGCCTCAATGACGTGATTGCGTCCGCCGGCATCTCGAAGGGTGCTTTCTATCATTACTTCCCCTCCAAGGAGGCTCTCCTGGAGGCATTGGCCGATCGCTTTGCAAAACAGGCACTGGCTGGGGTCCAGGACATACTCCACGATCCCGGCCTCGACCCGCTTGGCCGCCTGAATGGCCTGCTCAGCCAGTCGCGGCGGGCCAAGATCGAAACCGCGCCGGAAGCTTGGGCTCTTTTCGAGACGATGTTCCGGCCTGAGAATCTGGTGCTTTTCCACCGTATCAATCTGGCCGCCAGCGCGTCGTTTTCACCGCTGCTGGTCAAGGTCATCAGGCAAGGAATCGAAGACGGCACCTTCAGGACCTTCGATCCGGAAGGTGTCGCCGACATCGTCATGCAATTCGGCATGGCCACGCGTGATGTCGTCGCCAAGGCCATTGCCGGCGGCAGCGACGCCGACATGGAGGCCGCGATCGAAGTCCTGGAGAAACGCGTCAGGCTCTACGAGATCGCCCTCGACCGCATACTGGGCCTGCCCGATGGAAGCATTCGGATCGGCGAGCCCGGCTATGTGCGCACCGTCATGACCGCCAGGCGGCGAACGAGTTCCGGCAAGGCGCGGTAGCTGGCCGAGCCTGATATCTAGTCCTTGTCCCAGCGCGGCCGGCGCATCGAAAACACCTCGTCGACGCTGGCATAGTCCATATAGCCGAGACGAGCGACATTGCCGGCCTTGGTGATGTCGAACAGGCCGTCCGTCAGGAAGGCGTCGTCGATATGCACGCCGACCACTTCACCGGCGACGATAACGGCACTTGTCGGCGACCCGTCCAGGGCCTTTGGCCGAAAAACTTCAGTCACCCGGCATTCGAGCGCGGCCGGCGCTGCCGCCACGCGCGGCGGGGCGACCAGGCGCGACGGCGCCATGGCAAGATCGGCATAGACGAACTCATTGACGCCGCGCGGAGCATTGACCGACGTGCGGTTCATCTTCTCCGCGAGATCGCGGCTGACCAGATTGGCCACGAACTCGCCGGTTTCCTGGGCGAAGGAGGCGCTGTCCTTCTCGCCTTCGGAGGAGAACCAGACGATGAAAGGCCGCGTCGAAACGGCATTGAAGAAGGAATACGGCGCGAGGTTGATCTCACCAGCCCTGTTCAGTGTCGAAATCCAGCCGATCGGACGCGGCGCCACGATCGCCTTCGAAGGGTCGTGCGGCAGGCCGTGGCCCTTTGAAGGCTCGTAGAACATTCAGCCGACCCACGGCCCCGAATAGTCACTGTACAGCTTTGCCGGATCGGGCCGGGGCCGCTCCGGCGCCGGGCCGGCATAGGAGCCGATATGGATGAAGCCGATGACCCGCTCCTGCGGCGCCAGCCCCAGCAGTGCCCTGCCCTCCGGCACATCCGAATACCAGTTGCTGATCATGTTGGTGCCAAAGCCCAGCGCGTTGGCTGATATCATCAGGTTCATCGCCGCCATGCCGCCCGACAGGAACATTTCCCATTGCGGGATTTTTGGATTCTCCCTGGGGACAGATACGACGCCGATCACCAGCGGTGCGCGCGAGAACCGCGCCAGTTCCTGATTGCGGCGGCCCTCCGTCAATGGGCCCTCCCGCTGCTCGGCAAGTGCTGCCAGTTGCCTGCCGATCTCGACGCGGGCGTCGCCACGGTAGAGGATGAAGCGCCAGGGCTCCAACCGGCCATGATCGGGCACCCGGGAGGCAGCAGTGATCATTGTCGCGATCTCCGCATCGCTCGGCGCCGGCTCCTTCAGATCTGGAATCGGTGCGGAGTTTCGGGTCAGCAGGAAGTCGATGATCGGCGACGCCATGGGCGCAAGTCTCCTGGACATTCTGTTTTGAGCTGAAGCGCACCATCGGGGATTCGGGCGGCTCGGGCATTGGCGCGGGATACGCCGGACGGAAGAGTCGTATCGGTCGGACTCTTAAGCCTTGAAATTGCCACCGCCATGGGCTTCAACGCAAGGCATGTTTGAGGGGACTGTCCGTCTTTTCCTGGTCTGGCTCGGCGCCCTGCTGTTCATGGCGCCGGTTTCGTTCGCCATGGCGCAGAATGTCGACGGTGTCAGCGACCTGAAGCTTCCGGGAATTTCGAGCTACGCGACGCCGAAAGGCGAGACGTCACTGGCGCTGAGCGGCGGCGGTGCC
>NZ_RZPF01000913.1:0-2207 GCF_004022735.1 Mesorhizobium sp. M7A.F.Ca.AU.001.01.1.1 | reverse complement strand
GCCCTCGACGCCGGCGTCACCTTCATCGACACGGCGGACGTCTACGGCGATGGCCGCTCGGAGAAGCTGATCGCCAGGGTGATGAAGGAACGGGGCGGTGAGCGGCCGTTTATCGCCACCAAGGCCGGAAAGCGGCTGCCGTCACAAACGGTCGAGGGCTTCAACCAGAAGAACCTGGCCGACTGGGTCGACCGCAGCCTCAAATATCTCGAGGCCGACACGCTCGACCTCGTGCAACTGCATTGCCCACTGACCGACCTCTATTACCACCCTGAAGTGTTCGAGCGCCTCGACCGGCTGGTCGAGCAAGGCAAGATCCGCAATTATGGCGTCAGCGTCGAGCGCGTCGAAGAAGCGCTGAAGGCGATGCAATATCCCGGCGTCGTCAGCGTGCAGATCATCTTCAATGCCTTCCGCCAGCGACCGGCGGAATTGTTCTTCGATCAGGCGAAAAAGCACGACGTGGCCATCATTGCCCGCGTGCCCCTGGCCAGCGGCCTGCTGTCGGGCAAGTTCAAGGCCGACACCAAATTCGAGACCACCGACCACCGCCTGTTCAACCGCAACGGCGAGGCCTTCGATGTCGGCGAGACGTTTTCGGGCGTGCCTTATGAGGTAGGCCTGGCGGCGGTCGAGCGCATCCGACCGATGGTTTCCGGCAACACGACGATGGCGAAATTCGCGCTGCGCTGGATCTTGATGTTCGACGCGGTGAGCGTCGTCATTCCGGGCGCCCGCAATCCCACACAGGCCCGTTCCAACGCTGAAGCCGCGGACCTCCCGCGGCTGTCCGATGAACTCATGGGCAAGATCCGGGACGTCTACGACCAGGACATCAAGCCCCATGTGCATCAACGCTGGTAGGCAATATCCCTCGGTATCGCGAGCGCCACATTGACGCGTCGGCAGCCTGATGTGACGAAATAGGCGTCGCCTCAGAAACCAGAGGGCTCAAGCGGTCCCAATCAATCCTGATGCCGTTTCGGGCCTCGAGCAGATGCAGTTCTCGAGCAGGATTTCGAAGCCGACCTCATGATCGCCTGAAACGAGGCTGATGCCGCACCTCAACCAGGAGGTCGACGGCGACTATCACGGCAAGCTCCTGGACCTCGCCGGCCGGTCCAACCACCTGAATCCCTGCCCCGAACGTTCCCGAAGTCCGTAATGAGCGAAATCCACATGGCACAATCTCTCTCTCGTCAATCAGGCGCTTCCTTGGCAAGGTAAGAGCAGTCACTGCTCAGCGACGACGAGATACTGTGCTCCACAATACACCACCTCTAACTCTCCACGTTTGACGCTGGGGGCAGCACCACAGCCGGGTGACGCCCTTCGCGCAGCATCAGCCCGAGAGTGTAATCAACTGCCAGCTTCACGGCACCGAGCGCGGTCCCGTCATCCCCCAGGGAACTGACAGCGATGGGTGTTGACCATGCAAGCTCTGCTGCGACGCGTTCGACGTTTTCCGTCATCAGCGGGTTTCTGCCGACACCGCCGCCGAGCACGATCAGGCCGGGGTCGAGCATGCCGATGCAGCCGGCCGCCAGCCTGCCGATATCGGCGCCATGGCGCGCGACGGCCACTACCGCCGGCGGCGAGCCCTCGAGCGCGCGTGCAAAAAGATCCTTGGCCGAGTCGGGCGGCACGCCTTCTCCTGCGGGCCAGTCGACACGGCAGCGCTCGATCAACGCCCGCGAGCCGAGATAATGTTCGAGCCCTTCACGATAGGGCGTCTCGCTGGCCGACCATGGAAACGGCATGCGGCCGATTTCGCCGGCCGCACCACCGGCGCCGCGAAACAAACGCCCCTCGGTGATGAAGCCGAGGCCGACCCGCACGCCGACCTGCAGGAAGGCGAAGGTCTGGTGGCCTTGCGCGGCGCCAAAATGCATCTCGCCGATGGCCGCGCAATTGACGTTATTTTCCAGGATGATCGGCACTTTGATACTGCGCCGCAGCAGGCCAAGCACGGCGGACGGCCCGCCGGGCCGGTCAAAACGATTGTTGGAGACGATGCGCGGCACCGCCACCGCAATGGCGCGCAGCGCGCGAAAACTCTTGGCGACCCTGGCCATGGTGGCACGCGCCACCGACTCTACGACGGCGCCGACCGCGTCGGCGTCGCCGGCTATCGCTTCCGGGATGGGTTCTTCCGCCGACGCCAGCTTCTGCGCATCCATCGAATAGGCGACGGCGCGCACCTGGGC
>NZ_RZPF01000912.1:0-2214 GCF_004022735.1 Mesorhizobium sp. M7A.F.Ca.AU.001.01.1.1 | reverse complement strand
GAGATCGATTGCCAGCCTTTCGGCATCGCCTTCGGCCTGCGTTTCGCGCAGCTCGAATTCGCCGAAATGCTTTTTCAGCGACACGGCAACATCAGGCCAATGCCGTTTCAGCCGGCCGCCACCGGCAATCGGGTTGAGAACCACTCCGACTTTCAAAATACCCGCCCTCCCCGGCGCCGGACATGCAGGTCCGATCCTTTGCCGGCATTGAAGCCCGCGACCACCGGCGGAGCAAGGGGCGCTGTCGGCTCGTACGCAAAAAAGCGGGCGGGCTGTCTAAAGCAGCCGGCGCTCGAATTCCCCGGTTTGTGGCTAACGATCCCCGGTAATCCCGCTATCCACAGGGCAGCGGCCATTCCCCAGGACCCTTACTCGGTGTACATTAAACCCATCTCAGGCGGCTACCGATCATCAAGCCGAAAGGCGAAGTGAAAGGCGGATTTCCTGAGGCCCGTACGGCCCGAAGCGAGAGCAGGCTTGCCTGTTTCGAGGGACGGAGCCGAGACCTACGGGGCCGCGGAAAGCGTGCCAACGCCGACGGCGGACCGATGCTGCCATGAAGGACGGCAAAAACCTTCGATGGTGCGCAGGGCAAAGCTCGCAAGGGTGGAGACCGGCGTGGTCCCGAACGGACGCTGCTCTCGGGCGGCGGACTGGCAGGACCGTCAAAATCAAGGCCGGCAAGGCGCGACGACTTTACGGAAGTTGCTGCCGCGACCGTGTCCTGATCTGACAGGGAGGCGCTGGGAGAAATCCCGGCGCCGACTGTCTTTTTGGCCCCCCGATGCCCTTTGGCGGCGATCTTGCGAGCGCCGCTTCTCCACGCGCTAAAATCGGTTAGTATCGCCTGGTCAGAGCCCGTTTGAAAACGCGCTCTGCCGAGTCGGATGGCGTGGTTTTCGAGAACCGAAGCGCAGCGGACCTTTGAGTCCGTGAGCATCGGAAGCGCAGAAAACCGCGTCAGGCGGCCGGCAGAGTAGCGTTTACAAATGGGCTTGTAGAAGGGGGATACTTCATGACGCTCGTCCAGAAGCTTGCCGTTGCCTATGCCTTCCTATTCTTCGGCGTCGTCGCCATCGGCTACATACCGGCCTTCAACGATGCCGACGGCAATCTGTTCGGCCTGTTCTCGCTGCAATGGTACGATGATCTGCTGCACGCCTTCTCCGGCGTCTGGGCGCTGGCCGCCGCCTTCATCTCGCACCGCCAGGCAGTGTTCTATTTCAAGCTGTTCGGCTCGGTCTACCTTTTCGACGGCGTGCTCGGGCTGGTCACCGGTTCCGGCTGCCTCGATGCCGGTATCTTCATCAACGGCTTCCGCTCTCTCAACGATATCGAATTCCCGGCCCGCTTCTTCGC
The DNA here is from genome assembly GCF_004022735.1 of Mesorhizobium sp. M7A.F.Ca.AU.001.01.1.1. Lineage (NCBI taxonomy): Bacteria > Pseudomonadati > Pseudomonadota > Alphaproteobacteria > Hyphomicrobiales > Phyllobacteriaceae > Mesorhizobium > Mesorhizobium sp. M7A.F.Ca.AU.001.01.1.1. Next base: position 855 of record NZ_RZPF01000912.1, on the reverse strand, counting down.
CAACCTGCCGCACATCGTCATCGGCGGCTTCGCCGTCTATGTCGGCTTCCGGCTAGCCAGGCGCGTACACGACCACTTCGCCACGGCCTGATCGGGCATGTTCCTGTTCCGCTGGCTGAAGCGCCTCATCAAGACGATCCTCTGGCTGATCGTCGTCGTCATCCTCATCCCGATCGCCGGGCTGAGCTACGGCTTCCTGACGACGTCGTCGCTCGACAAGACGCCGCTGCCCGGCATTGCCGACGGCGCCCCGCCCAAGGCGCTGGCCGACAAGGTCCGCGCCGAGATCCCCGGCTACCAGCGGCCGGAGGAATCAACCTTCCTCACCTATCCGGAATGGGCGATCGTCTACGCCGCACGCGAATATGCCGGCTTCGTCGACAAGGACCAGCCGAGCGGCTTCCCCTACTGGTCCTATATCGGCCGCTTCTGGCAGGACTACGCCATGGTCATCCGCGCCAGCGCTCCCTACAAATTCAACTATGCCAACCACCAGATGCTGGTCATCATCGGCACCAGCCACTCGATCGAGCATATATTGCAGTGGGCCTATGAGAACACGGTCGGCCGCATCACCGAGGCGACAACGGCCAAGCGCACCGCCGCCGACATTTATCAGGCCAAGGTCGCGGCGGACTATGCCGCGTTTCTCGACCAGGTGCCCTGGTATCAGTTCCCGTATGCCGACAAGCGTGCCGGCCTGTTTGCCGTGCAGCCGGTGCCGGGCGACAGCTCCGTCCGCACCAGCGAACGCAAGCTGGCGTTCGGCCTCGCCGACACCATCAAGCAGGGCTATACCGACCTGATCAACAAGGCCCTCGCTGCCACGCGGGACCCCGCCTGGCTCGACATCCA
>NZ_RZPF01000911.1:0-2217 GCF_004022735.1 Mesorhizobium sp. M7A.F.Ca.AU.001.01.1.1 | reverse complement strand
CACAAGCACTTCCTTGCCGGGCAGGAATTTCAGCGTCGCCGGGTTTGGCGTCGATTCGGTCTGGATGAACATGGCCGTCTCCGTGCCCGGTTGGGCATCTAGTTTGGAACAATTCTAAATAGGCTCAATTGGCTGGACATTCAAGCGAAACGCATCGCCGGAATGGCTGGCTGGCGGAATGTTTTTTGCGCGCCCCTGGGACGCGCCCGAAGGTGTGTTGAGATTCAGGTCAGGCCGGCATCACCTGAAAATCAGCACACCTCAGGCCAGGCTGTCTATTTCCTCGTCCGAAAGGTTCTGCGGCACGACAGTCACCGGGATCGGGAAGGCGGCACCCTTGCCGGCCACGGCGCCGACCAGCGGTCCCGGGCCTTCCTTGCCCGCACCGGCGGCCAGCACCAGGATGGCGATGTCCTGGTCTTCCTCGATCAATTTGTGAATCTCTTCCGTCGGCTTGCCTTCGCGGACCACCATCTCGGGCTCGATGCCGAGCTTCTGGCGCACCTTGTTGGCATAGCTGTCGAGTGCGGCGCGCGCCGTGGCGTTAGCTTCCTCGCGCATGATCTTCTCGACACCCAGCCAATGCTGGAAATCGTCCGGCACGATGACATAGAGCAGCACCAGCGTGCCGCTGGTGCTCTGCGCCCGTTTCGAGGCATAGGCGACGGCACGCTCGCATTCCGGCGTGTCGTCGATGATCGTCAGGAATTTCCTGCGATGGCCGGCTTCGCGGCTGAGGCGTTTGGAGACCATGTCTATCTACTCGGTGTCTTGCGGCGCAATCTGCCACTGCGGCGGACCGGCGGCAAGCCGCCGGCCTTGTGCCAGTGCACCCGATGTCGCGATCAGCCCTGCAGCAGGCCGATAATGTCGCGCACCGTCTTCATCGTCGCTTCGGCCAGCACGCCGGCGCGCTCGCCGCCGTCCTTGAGCACCGCGTCGACATAGGCGCGGTCATCCGAAATGCGGCGCATCTCGCTGGCGATCGGCGCCAGTTTTTCCACAGCAAGATCGGCCAAGGCCGGCTTGAACACGGAAAACTGCTGGCCGGCGAATTGCTTGAGCACATCCGCCTTCGACATCTCGGCGAGACCCGCATAGATGCCGACCAGGTTTTCTGCCTCGGGCCGGCCGGCCAGGCCATCCAGCTCGCTCGGCAACGCTTCCGGATCGGTCTTGGCCTTGCGGATCTTCTTCGAGATGTCATCGGCGTCGTCGGTCAGGTTGATGCGCGACAGATCAGACGGGTCCGATTTGGACATCTTCTTGGAGCCGTCGCGCAGCGACATGATGCGCGCCGCCGGCCCGCCGATGACCGGCTCGGTCAGCGGGAAATAGCCGTTCACGGTCTCTTCGCCGACCTGCATCTCGACGCCGACGCCGAGCGCTGCGATACGGTCGGAGAAGTCGTTGTTGAATTTCTGCGCGATGTCGCGGGTGAGCTCCAGATGTTGTTTCTGGTCCTCACCGACAGGGACGTGGGTGGCACGGTAGAGCAGGATGTCGGCAGCCATCAGCGAGGGATAGGCGAGCAGGCCGAGCGAGGCATTCTCGCGGTCCTTGCCGGCCTTGTCCTTGAACTGCGTCATGCGGTTCATCCAGCCGATGCGCGCCACGCAATTGAAGATCCAGGCAAGCTCGGCGTGCTGCATGACCCGTGACTGGTTGAAGACGATGTGCTTCTTCGGATCGATGCCGGAGGCCAGGAACGCCGCAGTGATCGACCGCGTCTGGTCGGCCAGGTCTTCATAAACGAGTTGGGCTGTCAGCGAATGCAGGTCGACGACGCAATAGATGCAATCGGAGGTGTCCTGCAGGGCAACGAATTTCTTGATGGCGCCGAGATAATTGCCGAGATGCAGATTGCCGGTCGGCTGGACACCGGAAAAGACGAGTGGCTTGAAGGCGGTCATGATTGTCCTCATGGCTTGTGGAGGGCCGTATAAGCGTGATTCCGAAAAGTTGCAGACTTTTCGGAGCCAATCACGCGGCTGGAAACCGCGCGCGGCGAAAGTCTTGCGACGGCGCGCTTATGGACGAAGACGGCGCTGCGATCAAGACGGCGCTGCGAGCGTGTCGGGCGCTACTCGTCCAGGTCGGTCTTTGCGATCGGTGGCGCCGACTTGCCAGATCCCCGCTTGACGTTGCGACGGATCATGCCGAAATCGGCGCCGCCGGTGGCAAACGCCGTGATGAAGTACAGCAGCGCCCCACCCG
>NZ_RZPF01000090.1:0-12757 GCF_004022735.1 Mesorhizobium sp. M7A.F.Ca.AU.001.01.1.1 | reverse complement strand
GCCATGGAGGAAGAGGAGGACGCCGACGGCGAAGATATACGAGCCGATGGACGACACATAGTTCCAGCCGGCAAACGCATCGGGGTAGTCGATGGTGCGGCGCGGCATGCCGGCGAGACCGAGGAAGTGCTGCGGGAAGAAGATCAGGTTCACGCCGACGAAGGTGACCCAGAAGTGGGTGTTGGCGATGACGGGCGAATACATGTAGCCGGTCATCTTCGGGAACCAGTAGTACCAGCCGGCGAAGATGGCGAACACCGCGCCCAGCGACAGCACGTAGTGGAAGTGGGCGATGACGAAATAGGTGTCATGCAGCGAGCGGTCGAGGCCGGCATTGGCCAGCTGGACGCCGGTGACGCCGCCGATGGTGAACAGGAAGATGAAGCCTAGCGCCCACAGCATCGGCGTCTTGAACGAGATCGACCCGCCCCACATCGTCGCGATCCAGGAGAAGATCTTCACGCCTGTCGGCACCGCGATGACCATGGTGGCGAAGACGAAATAGCGCTGCGTATCGAGCGACAGGCCGGTCGTGTACATGTGGTGCGCCCAGACGATGAAGCCGACGGCGCCGATCGCCACCATGGCGTAGGCCATGCCGAGATAACCGAACACCGGCTTCCTCGAGAAGGTCGAGATGACGTGGCTGATGATGCCGAAGCCCGGCAGGATCAGGATGTACACTTCAGGGTGACCGAAGAACCAGAACAGGTGCTGGAACAGGATCGGGTCGCCGCCGCCGTCGGGCGCAAAGAAGGTGGTGCCGAAATTGCGGTCGGTGAGCAGCATGGTGATGCCGCCGGCCAGAACCGGCAGCGACAGCAGGAGCAGGAAGGCGGTGATCAGCACCGACCAGGCAAACAGCGGCATCTTGTGCAGCGTCATGCCAGGCGCGCGCATGTTGAAGATGGTGGTGATGAAGTTGATGGCGCCGAGGATCGACGAGGCACCGGCAATGTGGATCGACAGGATCGCCAGATCCATGGCCGGCCCGGGCTGGCCCGAAGTCGACAACGGCGGATAAAGCGTCCAGCCGCCACCGACACCATAGGCACCCGGTGCGCTCGGCATGAACATCGAGGTGAGCAGCAGGATGAAGGCCGGCGGCAGCAGCCAGAAGGAGATGTTGTTCATGCGCGGGAACGCCATGTCGGGCGCGCCGATCATGATCGGGACCATCCAGTTGGCAAAACCGCCGATCAGCGCCGGCATGACCATGAAGAAGATCATGATCAGGGCGTGCGCGGTGGCGAAGGCATTGTACATGCTCTTGCCGCCGTCGATCGCGGCGTCACCGTTCATGCCGTAGACCATCTGCGCCAGACCGCTGAAGATCTGGATGCCAGGCTCCTGCAGTTCCATGCGGATGGCGACCGACAAGGCGCCGCCGATGATGCCGGCCATGATCGCGAAGATCAGGTAGAGCGTGCCGATGTCCTTGTGGTTGGTCGAATAAACCCAGCGCACCCAGCCGTGATAAGGCTTGTGGTCGTGCCCGTCGTGAGCTGCAGCGTCTGCCATGTTCCGCTCCGTTCCCTAAATCTTGCTAACCCGCGGCATCAGTTGCCGGCGGCCGCTACCTTGTTCTGGCCGTCGACCTCGGCCATCAGCGTCTTGTTGGCGCCGGGCAGATCGGTCTTGGCTGCCGCCAGCCAGGTCTTGAACTGCGCATCAGAGACGACGCGGATGGCGATCGGCATGAAGGCATGGTCCTTGCCGCAGAGCTGCGAGCACTGGCCGTAAAAAATACCTTCCTTCTCCGCCTTGAACCAGGTCTCGTTGGTGCGACCCGGAACGGCGTCGATCTTGATGCCGAACGACGGCATGGCGAAGGAGTGGATCACGTCGGTCGCGGTGACGAGCACGCGGGTCATGGTGTTGACCGGCACGACCAGCTCGTTGTCGACGGCCAGCAGGCGCGGGTAGACCTTGCGGTCCTCCTTGCCGGCAGCGGCGCGTTCGGCGTCCTGGAGGATCGCGGAGTTGAAAGAGAGCGTGTTGTCGGTCTGGTACTCGTAGTCCCAGTTCCACTGGTTGCCGGTCGCCTTGACGGTCAGCTTTGCTTCTTCCGGCGGCGTGTATTGCGCGGTCAGCAGCTGGAACGAGGGGATAGCGATGAGGAGCAGGATGACGACAGGTCCGATCGTCCAGATCAACTCGATCCACGTGTTGTGGCTGGTCTTGGACGGAACCGGGTTGGCGCTCGCGCGGAATCTGATGATGCAATAGGCGAGAAGAATCAGCACCAGGATGGTGATCGGGACGATGAACCACATTGTGTAGTTCCCGAACCACTCGATCTGCCGCATCATGTCGGTCGCCGGCGCCTGGAAGGTTGTCTCCCAGTTCTTGGGCTGGTCGGCATGGGCGGATGCGCCGGCGAAAAACGTGATAGCGGCACAAGCACTTAGAAACTTGGCACTTGCTGGAACCTTGGCGTTTGCCAGGAAATTTCTCATCGCCCTCATCGTCTCCCAGTTCCTCGCTGTGGTACCCACGAGAATAACGAACAATGCCGGGACGGGAATCCCGACAGTTTCAAGCTGGTTCAAACCATACTCTTTTTCCCTCCGCAAGAAAGGAGCGGACGAAACCGTGCGGCATTTTTGCGCGCAAGCCCGGATGTGCCTTTGGAGGCAGCCGCGGCAGCCCCGAATCGCCTACATTGAACCCACAGCGGCATTCCCGCGGCGCGCACGTGCCGAACGTCGCAATTCGGGCGAAATTGGCAGGGAAAAGCGCCGTATTGGCTTTTTCGGGGCAGACCTGGTGCGGTCTCGTCCTTTACTTGGCTTTGGCGCGGCTTAAAGTGCCGTGATTCGCAATGGAGCCGTCATGAATTACTGGCTTTCGAGAAACTCTCGGTTTTCGAGAAACTGGGCGAAGGTCATCTTTTTCGCCGCCCTGTCTGGCATCGGCTTGTCCGCGATCGTGTCCGGCACGGCGAACGCCGCGCAACCGAGCGGTACCGTTCGCTCGACGCATGGCGCATGGTCGATCATCTGCGACACGCCGGCCGGTGCCACCTCGGAACAATGCGTGATGATGCAGAACGTCGTCGCCGAGGACCGTCCGGAGATGGGACTGTCGGTCGTCGTGCTGCGCACCGCCGACAACAAGGCGGAGATCCTGCGCGTTCTGGCGCCGCTCGGCGTGCTTTTGCCCAACGGGCTTGGCCTCAATGTCGACGGCAAGGACATCGGTCGCGCCTATTTCGTGCGCTGTTTCCAGGACGGCTGCTATGCCGAGGTTATCCTCGAAAAGCCGCTTCTCGACACGCTGAAGACCGGCACGTCGGCCACCTTCATTGTCTTCCAGACCCCGGAAGAAGGCATCGGCATCCCGGTCGACCTCAAGGGTTTTGCCGACGGCTTCGCCGCCCTCCCCTGAAAGCCCGGCGACATCACCGGCTTCATCAACCAGAAGTGACGTCGACGGTCTGCTGGCAAACCGCTTTTGTCTTCACAATGCGGCTGAGCGATTGTCTCGGCGCACCTTCGCGCCTACATCGTGGCAAAGACCCATTCCTCCTGTGAACGGACGCGCCATGAACAGCCTGATCGGCCAATTCGACATTTCAGACGATCGCATCAAGCAGATCGTCGCCGAAACCATCAACGGCGCCGATGACGGCGAGCTGTTCCTCGAATACAGCGAGAGCGAAGCGCTGATGTTCGACAATGGCCGGCTGAAGACCGCCAACTTCAACACCGACCAAGGGTTTGGCCTGCGCGCGGTTGCCGGCGAAGCCAGCGGCTATGCCCATTCCAGCGATCTCTCCGAAGCTTCGCTGCTGCGCGCGGCCGATGCCGTTTCGACCGTCAAGGGCGGCTATTCCGGCACGCTTGCCGCCGCACCCGCCCGCACCAACCGCCATCTCTATGGCGAAGAGAACCCGATCCCCTCGCCCTCCTTCGAGGCCAAGGCAAAGCTCCTGCAGGAAATCGACGCCTGGCTGCGCGCCGAGGACCCGCGCGTGCGGCAGGTTTCGGCATCGCTCGCCGCATCCTGGCAGCATGTCGAGATCGTGCGCGCCGACGGCCAAATGGTGCGCGACATCCGCCCGCTTGTCCGCGTCAACGTCTCCGTCGTTGTCGGCAATGGCGACCGCCAGGAGAGCGGCTCCTACGGCATGGGCGGCCGCAAGGCGTTTGGCGAATTCCTGGTCGAGGACAGCTGGAAGCACGCCGCCAAGGAGGCGCTCAGGCAAGCTCTGGTCAATCTTGAGGCGATACCGGCGCCGGCCGGCACTTTCGACATCGTCTTGTCCAGCGGCTGGCCGGGCGTCATGCTGCACGAGGCCGTCGGCCATGGGCTGGAAGGCGATTTCAACCGCAAGAAGACCTCGGCCTTCGCCGGACTGCTCGGCCAGCAGGTCGCCGCCAAGGGGGTGACCGTCGTCGACGACGGCACGATGCCCGAGCGGCGCGGCTCGCTGACAGTCGACGACGAAGGCACGCCTTCGGCCCGCAATGTGCTGATCGAGGACGGCAAGCTGGTCGGCTACATGCAGGATCGCCAGAACGCCCGGCTGATGGGCATGAAGGCAACCGGCAACGGCCGCCGCGAAGGCTACGCACACCAGCCGATGCCGCGCATGACCAACACCTATATGACGGCGGGCGACATGGAGCCGGACGAAATCATCGCCTCGGTCAAGAACGGCATCTATGCCGTCTCCTTCGGTGGCGGCCAGGTCGACATCACCTCGGGCAAATTCGTGTTCGGCTGCACCGAGGCCTACATGATCGAGAACGGCAAGGTGACGCAGCCGATCAAGGGCGCGATGCTGATAGGCAACGGTCCGGACGCCATGCATCGCGTCTCGATGATCGGCAACGACATGAAGCTCGACACCGGCATCGGCATGTGCGGCAAGGCCGGACAGGGCGTGCCGGTCGGCGTCGGCCAGCCGCATCTGCGCATGAACCAGATGACGGTGGGCGGCACGCGGGTCTGAGCGAACGGCCCCGATGGCCGGGCTTATGCCTTGCCGATAGACCGGCGCGAAGTCGTGTAGAGAATCAGGAAGGCGATGACGCCACCGATCGCATATTTGACCCAAGCACTCAGGTAGTCGACGGTCCCGTCGTGGCCGGAGACATACAGCGCAGCTGCGACAAACGTCATGGCTGCGATGCCAAGTGCATAGGACGGCAATAGCCCGGTTCGAGCGATCTTTCGCAAAATCCAGGCGACGAGCGCACCCGAGAGCGCCATCATGAGAGTTGCGCCGGCGCTTACGTTATGCGGCGCCTGACATCGCGCTGCGGACATTTGGCGGGCTCCCAACAGTAGAGGTCGCGGACAGCGCGGTGGTGTCGTCCGCACTCGACCTCGCAAAGAAGGGAATGGATTTCGCAGATGCTCTGCATCTGGGGAAATCAGCTCATTGCGCTGGCTTTGCAACCTTTGATCGTAATTTCCTCAAGGCTGCAAAGACGGCGGGATATGACAGCTTGCAGGAAGCATGACAAAGGTCCGTCGCTGGCGCCCTGATGGTCGAGTCAGACCGAATGCGCCCGCTGATGCTTGCGTTTTCCAGTTTGAATTCCCGGCTGCACCTTGAAGTGAACACAATCGGCATTAGGAAATTGTTAGGTGTTTAACTGCCTGGGCTGCCGTTTCCGCACGAACGCAGTGCCGGCCTTCTGGTTGCGGTGGTGTTGGCAATGCGGCATTTCCCCGGCGTCCTGACCTCCTCTTTCCTGCTTGGCTTCGTTTCGTTGATTGGCGCGACATGGTTGCAAGCCAGTCCGGCGGCGGCACAGTCGACATTGTTCAAGTCGCGATCGACGCAATCTGCCGCAATTGGTGGAAGCACCAGCGTCCCCTACGGTTGGGTCGATTTCTGCCATCGCCGGCCAAAGGAGTGCAAGGTGCCCGCTCTGCCGGCCGCGAATATCAAGCTGACCGCGCAGAACCTACGCATCCTCAAGCGGATAAATCACAAGGCGAACAGCGCCATCAAACCCGTCAGCAATTTCGATCACTGGGGTACGATGGCGGATCACTGGGACTATCCGGTAGACGGTAAGGGCGACTGCAAGATCTACGCGCTCTACAAGCGCAAGCTTCTTCTGGCAGCGGGATTCCCCCGGCAAGCGTTGCTGATGACCGTGGTGCGCGACCTGGACAATGAAGGCCACACCATTCTGACGGTGAAAACCGACAAGGGTGATCTTGTCCTGGACAATCTGGTCAATGAGATCAGGCCCTGGAATGCGACGGGCTATTACTTCGTGAAACGTCAGTCGCAGCAGAACCCAAACACCTGGGTGTCGATCAACCAACGCGGCGGCACGTCGAAACGACTGTCGCCAAGTTCGTAGGGCCGAAGCCTCCAGGCTATCGCCGCTTCTTCGGCTTCTCCAGCAGTGCCACCGCTTCGACTTGCGGCGACCACAGGAACTGGTCGATCGGCGTCACGCTCTTCAAGGCGTAGCCGCCGTCGATGAGGATGCGCAGGTCGCGAGCCAGCGTCACCGGATTGCAGGATACCGCGGCAACGTAGGGAACATCCGAGCGGGCGATCTGCTTCGACTGGTCCTCGGCGCCGGCGCGCGGCGGGTCGAACACCACACCGTCGAACGCATTCAACTCCTTGAACGTCAGCGGCCGGCGGAACAGGTCGCGGCGTTCGCCCGTCACCCGCTTCAAGCCGGTGGCGAAGCGCGATCCACGGTCGAGCGCTGAAAGCGCTGCCGCATCGCCTTCCACCGCATGGACTTCCGACTTCGCGGCCAGGCGCAGAGCAAAGCTACCGCAACCGGCGAAAAGATCCGCCACCTTCTTGGCACGCTTCAGATGTCCGCCGACGATGTCGGCCATCGCCTGTTCGGCGGCCTCGGTTGCCTGCAGGAACGCGCCCGGGGGCAAGGCGACAGCGACGCTGCCGAACATGACCACCGGCTTTTTCGGCTCGATAATGATTTCGTCATCGATGGACAGCCTGGCAAAGCCCTGCGCCATGACGAAGTTAGCCGCGATCCGGCGCTGGTGCTCCCCGAGCTTGCCGGATTCGTGAACCGCGACATCGAGCCCCGAACCGGTCACGGTGACCGCCAGCCGGAACGATTTGGCGGTTGCGCAGACCAATTCGGCGAGCGCCTTCAAGCGATCGAGCGCGGCAACGATCTCCGGCAGCGAGATCGGGCATTCCGATATGGCGACGATCTCCGGCGACAGATGGCGATGGAAGCCGAGCAGCATGCCTGTCTCGGTGCGCCGGGCGGCAAGCACGACACGGCGGCGCGTCTGCGGTGCGCAGGCGACCAGGTCACCGATCTCGCAATCGATGCCCTTGCCCTTCAGGATGTGCGCCACTTTTTCGCGCTTCCACTGGCGATAGGCTTCGGCTTCGAAATGCTGGAGCGCGCAACCGCCGCATTCGGTGAAGTGGCGGCAGGCGGGATCGATGCGCAGCGGCGATGCTTCCAGCACCGCCATCAGCATGGCGCGATCCCTTTCGCGCGCGGCGGTGACCGTTTCACCGGGCAGTGTGAAGGGAATGAACAGATCGCCTGTCTCGGTCTCGGCGACACCGTCGCCCTGGGCGCCAAGTTTCCTGATGCTGAAGCGCGCGCTCATCGGTCCTTGATCCCACCGAGCAGGAATTCGCGATTGCCGTCGCCGCCATCGATCGGCGACAGATGCAGCCCCAGCGAGCGCCAGCCGGGAACGGAGTCCAGCCAATCCTGCAGCAGGCCGGCGACACGGGCGGCGTCGAAGGGATCCTTCAACAGACCACCCTTGCCGATCGCTTCCCTGCCGGCCTCGAATTGCGGCTTGACCAGAAACATGGCCTTTGCGCCAGCCTTGGCCAGACCAAGGGCCGGCGGCAGCGCCAGTTTCAGCGAGATGAAGCTGACGTCGGAGACGATGAAATCCGGAATACGCCCGCCGAGATCGGTGACGGCGAGGTCGCGGGCGTTCAGCCCTTCGATCACCGTCACACGCGGGTCGCCGCCGATATCAGGATGCATCTGGCCATGACCGACATCGACGGCGGTGACATGGGCCACGCCGCGCTCGAGCAACACCTGGGTGAAGCCGCCGGTCGAGGCGCCGATGTCGAGCGCTTCACGGCCGGCAGGATCGAGGCCGAAATGATCGAGCCCGCCGATCAGCTTGAGTGCCGCGCGCGACACATAGCCTTGCGCCGGATCATCGATGGTAACGTGACATTGCGGCAAAACGCTCTGGCCGGGCTTGCGCGCAATGAGGCCGTCGACGGTCACAGTGCCGCGCTCGACCGCGTCGCGGGCACGCGAGCGGCTGGCAAACAGCCCGCGCTGGACGAGCAGGTCGTCGAGCCGCTGGCGTGCGCTGGCTGGCAGAGGCGAATTCATCGGCCTTCATGGCGAAAGCCGACGACGATGGCAAGAGCGCCAGCTGGAAGCATTTCGTCTCCCGTTCCCATCATCACGCTCAGCATCTTGCACGGCGACGATGGTGAGGCGTCCCGTCCCGCCGACCATCCTTATGAATACCCATGCGTTACGCCCGTTGAGACGGATGACCGCCGAAGCATGAGGTCTCACCGCCTGCGGGTAAATACCAACAATCTAGAAAGCCTCATGATTTCTTAACCAATTTTCATCGCATTTGCTTGAGGACTTCAATGTTATGACCGCGACGACGGGAAAACCCGGATGAAGAGGCGGCAACTTTGGAAATGGCCAGCGACATCGTCTACAAGGTTCTTGACCGGATTTCTGGCGCCGGCCTGCTGGCGACCGGACTTCTGTTGCTGACTGCTTTGGCCAGTGCCCTGGTCGCCTATTGGCGCACGGTCGAGAAAAAGAGCTGGAAAGAGTTCTTCGAGTTCGCGGTCCCGCATGAGGTCATCACGCATCCTTCGGCGAAAGCCGACCTTTTGTTCTGGGTGACGCGGAAGGCGCTGATGCCATTCCTCATGCTGCCCGCCGGCGTCGTCTTCGTCAGCGCCGTCGGCTATGCGACGAACTGGTTGCTCTCCACGCTGCTGGCAATCCAGCCGCCTCTGATCGAGGGGCCGGCGGGGCCTGTGACGGTGACGATCTTCACCCTCACCATGCTGCTTGCCTACGACATTTCGTACTATCTCTATCATGTCGCCCAGCACCGCTACCCGGTGCTCTGGGAACTGCACAAGGTGCACCATTCGGCCGAGGTGATGGTCGGCATCACCAAGGATCGCGTCCACCCGCTCGACGAATTGATGAACCGGGCCTGGGACGGCGTCATTCCCGGCATCTGCGTCGGCATCTGGTCGCTGGTGTCGCTGAACCTGGTTGAACTGACGGTCTTCGGCGTCAACGTCTACATCATACGCAACATCCTGATGATGGATTTCGTCAGGCACACGCATTTCAAGATCTCGTTTGGGCCGTTGAACAATCTGATCCTGTGCCCACACTGGCATCAGTTGCACCACAGCACCGACCCGCGCCATTACGACAAGAACTTCGGGCTGCTCTTCTCGTTCTGGGATCGGCTCTTCGGAACTCTGTGCGTTCCGAAACCCGACGAGGACTTCAAGTTCGGTTTGATCGAACGCAACGTGCGCGACTACCAGTCGCTCGCAGGCCTCTATGTCATGCCGCTGCAGCGGATGTGGCGGCAGATCGCCAGACATTTCCGCGCCGACAAGCCCGAGCCACAGCAATCGCCGCAGGGGGGCAAGCCATGAACGGACCGGCCGTGTTTCGGATGCAGCAAGCGCACCGGATCGAAATTGCAACCTCGCCAGAGCGACTGGCAGAAATCGCGCCCGCCTGGGCAGCGCTCTGGCAACGCGCCGGCGGCCTCGTTTTCCAGCATCCCGACTGGATCTCGGCCTGGTGGCACACCACACCGCATCAGGACCGCCGCGGCCTCAGGATCGGCCTGGTCTGGAGCGGCGAGCGCCTCGAGGCGGTCATTGCGCTCGCGACCTTCTGGCGCTCGGGCATCCGTATGCTGGAATGGGCGGCGAAGGATCACTGCGACTATGGCGATGTCCTGCTTGCTCCCGATGCAGAGCCACAGATCCTGCCGCAACTCTGGCAACATATCCTCGACGATAGCGGCTTCGATCTTGCGTATCTCAATCGGCTGTTGCCCGATGCTCGATTCCGGACCCTGCTTGGTCCCGCCGCCCCAGGCCAGGGCAGCATCTTGCAGCCGAGCCACCGCAGCGAGGTCAGCTACCGAGTTTCCAGCGCCGGACAACGCGGCGCACAATGGTTTGAAAGCCAGTCGAAGAAAACCCGGCAAAACTATCGCCGTGGTTACAAATTCATGGAGGAAGGCGGCGCGCTGCGTTTCCGCCTGATGGATGCGCACGAAGCCCGCGAGCCGGTGCTGGAACGCGTCGCCGCGCTGAAACGGCTATGGCTCGCAAAACACGGCCGCGTTTCGGACCTGTTCGACGAAGGTTCCCCCGCGCTGCCGGCACTGATCTCCGTTCTGGCCGGGCTTGGGTTGCTGCGCATCTTCGTGCTCGAACGCGAAGACGAGATCATCGCCATATCGATCAATTTCGAGCAGCATGGAACCATGATGGCTTTCGTCACCACCTATGATCCGGCCTTCGAACGGGCCTCGCCGGGCATGGTCTTGATGATGGATTACATCCAGTGGTCGTTCGACAGGGGCTTGACCACGATCGATTTTCTCTGCGGCGGCGAGGATTTCAAGCGCCGCTTTGCGACGCATTCGGTGATCTTGTCGTCAGTGGTGGGTGGACGAAACCTGCGCGGACGCCTTGCCGCCCTGGCAGACCGCGCCCGCCACGCGGCGCAATCCTGGCGCCCCGAGAAACCGGCGCAACAAGCGGAGCTGGTGGCGGCGGAGTAGCAGTGCCGACGCCTTTAGATCACCCGCACAGCGGCAAAGCACGATGAAACGATCGGGCAATCCCGATCAGGGCTTGCTGGTCTCTAGCTCAGAATACGCTTCGCGAAACCGGGCGCTCGACGGCCGGAGACAACCCATCCGCACGCCCTCCCGACGCTTGCTCGCGTGAAGGCTCGATGGCAACCGCAGGTGCGGGAACGGGGGCCGGCAGAACCACCAGTTGCGGCACCTGCTTGAAGGAAAAGCCGCCGCGGATGTCGCCCATCTTGCCGGCGACGATGCCCATGGCCGCCTTTTCGAGGCTGCGATCATAGCGCGTTTCGGCTGTGGCCGGCGCGACGATGACGGCGCAAAGCGCTGCGCCGCACAGAAGCGTTTTCATTGTTGCTGTCTCCCTGCCTGATCACGATCTAGCAGGGCGCCGTTGAAAAACGGCCAAGAGACACGGTAAGCAAAGCGCCAAACGGCAGCGTAAACAACGCGTTAAGAACGTTGGCCGGCAAACTGATTCAAGTCACTGAGACTTTGATTCAGGCGCGCTGGGCGCGAACCGTATGCCCGAGCGCGACGAACACGGTGCGCACGATGCCGGCAGCATCGAGCCCGGCATCGGCATACATCTTTTCCGGCTTGGCGTGGTCGGTAAACACGTCGGGCAGCACCAGCGGGCGCACCTTCAGGCCGCTTTCCAGCAGGCCTTCATGGGCGAGGAACTGCAGCACATGGCTGGCGAAGCCGCCGACGGCGCCCTCCTCCACCGTCACCAGAACCTCATGCGAGCGGGCCAGCCGCCGGATCAGATCCTCGTCGAGCGGCTTGGCGAAACGGGCGTCGGCGACCGTGGTGGAGAGCCCGGCAGCCCCTAGCTCCTCGGCGGCGATCAGGCAATCCTGCAGCCGTGTGCCGAAGGACAGCAATGCTACCTTGGTGCCCTCCCTGACGATGCGGCCCTTGCCGACTTCGAGCACGGAGCCACGCTCCGGCATGTCGACGCCAACGCCATTGCCGCGCGGATAGCGAAAGGCGATCGGGCCGTCATCATAGCTTGCCGCGGTGCGTACCATGTGGCGCAGCTCCGCCTCGTCGGCCGCCGCCATCACCACGAAGCCCGGCAGTGTCGCCAGGAAGGTGGTGTCGAAGGCGCCGCAATGGGTGGCGCCATCGGCGCCGACGAAGCCGGCGCGGTCGATGGGAAAGCGCACCGGTAATTTCTGGATGGCGACGTCGTGGACGACCTGGTCGTAGGCGCGCTGCAGGAAGGTGGAATAGATGGCCGCGAACGGCTTGTAGCCTTCGGTGGCGAGGCCGGCGGCGAAGGTCACCGCGTGCTGTTCGGCGATGCCGACATCGAAGGTCCTCGACGGGAACGCTTCGCCGAACAGGTCGAGGCCGGTACCGCTCGGCATGGCTGCGGTGACGGCGACGATGCGGTCGTCCTCGCGGCCCTCCTGGACCAGGCTTTCGGCGAACACCTTGGTGTAGGCCGGTGCGTTGGCCGGCGCCTTGGCCTGCGCGCCGGTGATGACGTCGAACTTGTTGACGCCGTGATATTTGTCGGCGGCGGCTTCCGCCGGCGCATAGCCCTTGCCCTTCTGGGTGACGACATGGATGAGCACCGGGCCTTCGCCATTGTCTCGGACATTTTTCAGGACCGGGATCAGATGCTCCAGATTGTGGCCGTCGATCGGGCCGATGTGATAGAAGCCGAGTTCCTCGAACAGCGTGCCGCCGGTGACGTAGCCGCGTGCATGCTCGACCGCCCTTGTGATCGCACGATCCGCCCGCTTGCCGAGATAAGATGTCAGTTTTTTGCCGAAATCGCGCAGGCCGATATAGGCCTTGCCGGAGGCCAGCCGCGCCAGATAGGCGCTCATGGCGCCGGTTGGCGGCGCGATCGACATGTCGTTGTCGTTGAGAATGACGATCAGCCGTGCAT
>NZ_RZPF01000910.1:0-2222 GCF_004022735.1 Mesorhizobium sp. M7A.F.Ca.AU.001.01.1.1 | reverse complement strand
GCCTTACGCTATCGCGATGACGGAGGACGAGCCTTTTGCCATGGCTGGAGTATGGGAAGAATATGCCGACAAGGCGACCGGCGAGTTGATCCGGACCTTCGCTGTCGTCACCTGCGAGCCCAATACGTTGATGGCGACGATCCATGATCGGATGCCGGTTATTCTGGCGCCTGCCGATTACATGCGCTGGCTCGGACCGGAACTGGATCCACGCGACCTCATGAAGCCATATCCTTCGGAGCTGATGAAGATGTGGCCGATTGACAGGAAGGTCGGAAGCCCGCGAAACAACACGCCGGACATCATTGACGAAATTGGCGTGGGACCAAACGACCTTTTCAACGTTTGAGCCTTTACACTGAACGGTCGCGGTAGGAATATTGTCCTCAGGTGGGGCGACTCTCAAAAGGTGTCGCAATGGCTAGGTCAAAACCCTCAAAGCAGTTATAACAGGCTGAAATCGAGCGCTTCCTGGTGGCAGCGGAAGCGCTGCACCTAAGCATCATCAAGCCGTTCATATCACCACATTGCGACCACTACAGGCAGACGCGCGTCCTGCACGAGGTGCTATTGAAGGCCGTGCGGGACGTCACCGGGAAAGAGGTCGAGTTCATCCGGTGGAACACCACTGGACCGGTGCTGCCCCCCTAAGGCTGGGTAAGCGCCTGGCTGCCGGGGATCGATCAGGCCGAACCCGCAGAACTGACAATGCCAGCGATGCGGATAGCGACGGCATCAAGTCCGCCGTCGTAAATTCTCGTGAGGACGTGTTCCGCAGCTTCAGCCCGTTGGGCAGTGCAACCGCGAACGTCGCCACCGCCCAACCTTGCCGGCCTGTTGGCGACGCAATCCCAAACTCCCCACAATCCGTCGCGCTCAATATGACAATAGAATCTGTGCTTGTGATTTTCCATGCAAGGTAAACTCCCCGCATCCCCATTGGGGTCCGATCTATCCAGGAAGGTGGTTAATGGGCCCGCGTTCGCCGATCGCACTTTAGGCTGGCCGCAGTGGTCCGTCGCCGCACGATGGACTGCTCACTGCACCGGCCATTCTCCACGACACCAGCGCGCGTCAGACGGCTGCCGATGCGGAATCGGCGAGATGCGGGAACAGAGTTCAGACGCCGACGTTTTTTCCCCAGGTCACGCGATTTTGCGCGTGTAGAACTAACGGAGGTAAAAATGAGCATCAAAATGCTTACGATGGGCGCGATGGCGCTCGCAGTGATGACGGGCTCAGCGCTGGCTGGCAGCAGCACCACTTCCGCGCTCGATGATCCTGCAAAGATGTCACCTTTCTTCACGGATGCCGGCATGAAAACCTTGAGGTCGGAAGCGGATTTCAAGACCGCATGGATGTCCATGAAACCGGATGAACAAAAGGCGGTGCTGAAAGACTGCGGCGACACCACGCTCAACAAGTCGCACGCTGATTTCTGTGCCATGGCCAAGAAGATGGGCGGCTGAGAATAACCGCTCTAGGCATTGTTCCCGAAACGTATTTGGCCCGTCCCTTAGGCACGGGCCTTTTTCTGCGGACCATTCCCTTGCGAGCCATGTTGCTAAGCGCTCCCGTCGGTCTCGCTTTCCTCGTCAATCATCCGGACTGGCAGATAAGCATTCGTTTCCAGCCACTCACGCAAGACGATCTGAATGAGCTCCGACCGGCCGATTTTCATTTCAGCGGCAATGGAGTTCAGTGCGTCCTGTGTTGCTGGCTCTAGCGGGAGGCCGGCGACGTTCCGGAGCATCAACGCAGCGCGCCGAAGCATGATCGGAAGATCCGCTCGCGACATGTCGGCGATGCTATCGGCGGCGTTCTCCAGTTCTTTGGCGAAGGATGATAGGGGCATGGCTCTCATCCTAAAGACAACAGCGGAATAATACACAGCAATTCAATTGAACAACGGGTGTATCGGGGAACGCCGCAAAATTATCTTGGTTGGATTGGCAGCAGGGATCACGGTTCACCTGGGCGGGCATCAATGGATGAGACGGTGATCCGAATATGCAGGCGGAACCTGTCGAAGAACAGCACGACCGCGAAGCCGTGGACCTCAGCTCTGTCATTGAACGCGTAACTGCGAGGGTTATCCACAGGTCACCAAGATTGGTAAAACGCTCCGAGCTTCGTTAAGGTTTCGTTAACACTCTGAGAGCATCGTTCGCGTGGGTTCTGAACCCCTAATCGCCTACGAAGCCCGCTGCCTAACCCCAAGC
>NZ_RZPF01000909.1:0-2222 GCF_004022735.1 Mesorhizobium sp. M7A.F.Ca.AU.001.01.1.1 | reverse complement strand
GAGTCGGCGGGGTAGGGGCCGCTGGTCGACAGATTGCGCACGATGTTGCCGGAACAGACGCCCATGCGGCCGCCTTCGTTGAAATTGACGATCGAGATGCCGTTGGCGGCGCCGTCGACGATGTTGTTGCTGATGATGGCGCCTTCGAACGAGAACTCGGAATAGATCGCCGTTTCGCCAGAGCGCGAGCAGGTGTTGCCCGATATCTGCAGGTTGCTGGCGCTGTTGGCGCGGATGGCCGAGAAGGCGCAGTCCGAGACGATGTTGCCCGAGATGACGACATTGCCGGCGCGAAAGGCATTGATGCCGTTGCCGTTCTGCCCGGTTCCGCCGCTGCGTGCCTGGATCCCTTGGACGCGGTTGCCGGTGACCATGGTGCCGTCTTCGGCCACCTGCCAGCGGTGTACGAGGATGCCGCCATTGGCGCAGTCGGAAACGGTGTTGCCCGTGATGGCCAGCCCGCCGGCTTCGACCGAATAGATGCCGGCATCGGCGGCGCCCGATATCTCACAGCGCTCGATCCGGCCGATCGCGTGTTCCAGCGCCAGCCCGTTCTTGCCGCTGCCGGTGATCTGGCAATTGTCGATGGCGAGGTGCGCGACACGGCGAAGATCGAGCAGCCCTTGCGTGTAATCGCCCATCGCACGGTTCGCACCATCGAAGACCAGTCCGCTAAGTTCGATATGGTCGGCCTGTTCGGCCATGAACAGGTGGCCGTCACCGCCGTAAACGATGCGCGTCGCGCCCGGCACGCCGGAAAGACGTACGCGGCCGGGCAGCGAAAGATTGGAGACGACATAGGTGCCGGGCGGCAGGAACACCGGCATGTCGCGGCTGTTTGCGTCACGCAGCAGTTTGGCGAAGGCCTTGCTCTGATCGTCTGATGTGCCGGGCTGCACGCCGAGTTCGGTGGCATTGATCGAGCCGCGCATCGAGGCTTTCTCGATGCCGCTCAAGCTTGCGGCTACCGCCTTGCCGAGCGCAAGGCCCATGACGGCAAAGCCGGCGGTTCCAGTCAGCAGCGTTCGTCTGTTCAACATCGGCACAGAATCCCAGCGTTCAACCTTGGCGTCGCAGGAATCGTGCCAGACGGTTTGCCTCTCCTCTGGACGGAAACGACAATGGCTTGTCGAGCAGCCTCTGCGGGCCTAAGTTCAGGAAATGAGCAGAGCTTTCACCCGCGAGGAAGACAGCGAAAATGCCATCGCCGGTGTCGGTGAGCGGCCGGTCAGCCAGCATCGCAATCTGGTGACGGAACGCGGCCTGGCGCAGATCGAGGAAAATCTGGCCGATCTGCGCGACATACTGGCGAAGGCCGAACGCAAAGCCGACCGCGAGCGCATAGCGGTCGTGTCGCGCGATCTGCGTTACTGGACCGCCCGGCGCGAAAGCGCCGAACTCTCGGTGCCGGAGCCGGGCAGTGACGTTGTGCGCTTCGGCATGGGCGTCACGATCGAGAGCGATGACGGCAAGAAGGTGCATTGGAAGATCGTCGGCGAGGACGAGGCTGATCCCACCAAGGGCAGCATTTCGCATGTTTCGCCAATGGCTGTCGCCCTGTTCGGCAAGAAGATCGGCGACTTGGCCAGCGTCAACGGCAAGGAATGGGAAATCGTCAAGCTCTCCGAGAGCTAGGACGTCTCAAATCCGCCGCACTGATTGGCGCGTCATTTGGCGAGTTTCTGAAGCCCGACCCGATATTTGTCCATGACCTCGCGCGCGGCCTTCATCTGCCGTTCGAACCTGTCGGCCACCGGTCTTAAAATGATGCCGTGATCAGTTTCGATGATCTGGAGCTGATCGCCCGATTGCAGATTCAAGCTGTCCAGCATTCCCGTGGCAAGATCAGGGCATCTGATCCGTCGTCGAGCTTGTGGATGGTCGTCTTCACGGTTACCGCACCTTGGTTGCAGTGTCAGTCTAGCACAACCTTTTCAGAGATGCAGCAGTCCTAGTCCGTGGCCAGCAGGCGGTCCAGCAGGCGATCCGCTGCCTCTGGAATGACTGTGCCCGGCGGGAAGATTTCCGCAGCGCCGGCTTGCCGCACCGCGTCATAGTCCTGCGGTGGGATGACGCCGCCGGCGACGATCAGCATGTCGCCGCGGCCGAGCTTTTTAAGCGCGTCGCGCAGTTCCGGGATCAGCGTCAAATGTCCCGCCGCCAGCGACGAGGCGCCGACGATGTGGACGTCCTGTGCGACCGCCAGCCTGGCGATCTCATCC
>NZ_RZPF01000908.1:0-2225 GCF_004022735.1 Mesorhizobium sp. M7A.F.Ca.AU.001.01.1.1 | reverse complement strand
TCGCCGACCTGCTGGGCGAGATCGCGGCCGAGGCCGTTCTGCCAGATGTCGGCTGCCTTGACCAATTCGCGGGTCACCGTCGGGCCGCTATCGAGCAGCTTCTTGCCCGAATCGGAATTGTAGAAGGCGGCGATGTCGGTCAGTTCCTTTTCGGAGAACACTTTCGCGTAGGCGAGTGCGGCTTCCTTCTCGAGGTCGGCACGGCGCGAGGCCAGCGCCAGAGCCTTCTCGTTGATGGTCTTGCCGATCAGTTCCTGCATGTCCGGGTTCTTCTGGATCAGCTGCGATTCGAGCGCCGCGGCTGCCTGCGGCAGGATGTTGTCGAACGGGTCGGTCGCGTGGATCGCAGCGACCGCCGCGCGGGCGGCCTTCAGGTGCGCTTCCGTGACATCCTGCGAAAACGCCGGCGACGAGAAGGCGAAAACGGCCGAGGCCGCCAGAAGGACGGAAAGGCTGCGAACCCGGTTATGCAACGTCATGATCGGTAGAACTCCCTGGTTTTCGGGCGGCATGGACGGTTTGGATACCGTCGCCGCCGGCGATGATGGCCGCTGAAGCCAGCCCGATGAAAAGACCATGCTCGACCACGCCCGGAATGGCGTGGAGAGCATTCGAAAGCGCTCTTGTATCCGGAATGCGGCCAAAAGATGCATCGAGGATAAAATGGCCGCCGTCTGTAACAAAAGCCTGCCCGCCCGTCATCCTCAATGTGACCGGTCCGGAAAGACCGAGCTTTTCAGCCGCCGCGGCAACCGCGATTTCAGTGGCGCGCAGGCCGAACGGATTGACTTCGATCGGCAGGGGAAAACGGCCGAGCGTCTCGACCATCTTGGAGCGGTCGGCGATGACGATCATGCGCTGGGACGCCGCGGCGACGATCTTCTCGCGCAGCAGCGCGCCGCCGCCGCCCTTGACCAGGGTCAGTTCCGGGTCGACTTCGTCGGCGCCGTCGACGGTGAGATCCAGCTCTGGCGTTTCCTCCAGCGTCGACAGCGGCACGCCAAGCTCGCGGCAGAGCAACGCGGTGCGCTCCGAAGTCGGTACGCCGATGACGGTCATGCCGGTTGCAACCTTTTCGGCAAGCAGCCGCACGAACTCCTCGGCCGTGGTGCCGGTGCCGATGCCAAGCCGCATGCCGTCGCTTACATGGGCGAGTGCTGCCCGCGCGGCTTCGACCTTCAACTGCCTTGCATCCATGTCGGTTATTGCCCCGGAAATTCGCTGCCGGGCTCGTAGCATTTTTGCCGGTCCGGTCAAAGCCCTGGACGGCGCTTCTCCAGGTGATGCTCAGTGTAGGAATTATTTCCTTGACGGGTGAGTGCAGCTATGCTACATTTTTGCCTATGGTGCTGATTTGCGCCAACAACCCGCCGTCGAAGCGGGTTTTTTCATATCGGACGGGCCCGCTGCGAATGCCCGGCCTGATAAGCAGGCCCCGCCTGAACGAGCTGGCCCAGCGCTTGCCTTGACGCGCCGCAGCCTTTATCGCCTGCCCCTGTAGAAACTTGCCCCAGGACAGACCATGACCCGACCGATCATCGTGTTCGACCTCGACGGTACGCTGATCGACACAGCGCCGGACCTGCTCGACAGCCTCAACCACAGCCTGGCCGCCAGCGAGATCGCGGCGGTCGACGAAGCCGGCTTCAGGCGCTTTGTCGGTCACGGCGGCCGGGTGATGATCGAGCGGGCGCACGCCGCCCATCAGCGATCGCTTGCCGTCGAGGAGCACGACCGGCTGCTGAAACTTTTCCTCGACCACTACACGCTCAACATCCCCGGCAAGTCACGCCCCTACCCCGGTGTCGTCGAGGCGATCGCGCGCTTCGAGGAGGCCGGCTATACCCTCGCCATCTGCACCAACAAATACGAAGCCAACTCGCTGGCGCTGATCGAGGCGCTCGGCCTGACCAAACATTTCGCGGCCATCGCGGGCCAGGACACGTTCGCCTTCCGCAAACCCGACCCGCGCCATTTGATCGAGACCATAAAGCTGGCCGGCGGCGACCCTCACCGCGCCCTGATGGTCGGCGATTCGCAAACCGACATCGACACGGCGAAAGCCGCCGGCATTCCGGTGGTGGCGGTCGATTTCGGCTACACCGACCGCCATGTGCGCGAATTCGAACCGTCGGCTGTCATTTCGCATTTCGACGCCCTGACGCTCGACCTGGCGCAAAGGCTGATTGCCGCTGCCGGAAACTGACTGGAAGGCGGCCGGAGAC
>NZ_RZPF01000907.1:0-2230 GCF_004022735.1 Mesorhizobium sp. M7A.F.Ca.AU.001.01.1.1 | reverse complement strand
GTGCCCGATCTGATCAGGGAAGCGACATCAGGCGAAGGCTTCGATGTGGTCTTCGACGCCACCGGCAACACCCAGTCGGTGCAGTCGGCCTTCGCCCATGTCGCGCATGGCGGAACGCTGGTGCTGGTCTCCGTCGTCAAGGACGACATCAGCTTTTCCGATCCGGAATTCCACAAGCGCGAGATGACGCTGATCGGCAGCCGCAACGCGCTGCGCGCCGACTTCGACCATGTCGCCGCCTCGATCCGCAACGGGGCCGTACCACTGGCCAAGCTCGTCACACACCGCACCACACTCGCCGCCACGCCGCGCGATCTGGCTCGTTGGGCGCATGAGAAATCCGGCCTGATCAAGGCTGTGATCGAGGTGGGGTTATAACATGGCAGGCGGCGAAGCCGGTCCTCAAATGCGCCGCCGCTGGCAAGTGAATGCGGCCGAGCTGGGCCGGGCACTCCCTACAGCGCCGACAGCTTCAGCTCCACCCGTTCGGCCGGAAAGCGCGACTCGGAAAACTGGATCGGCTGGCCGTCCGGCGTGACGTTGACGGCAACCGTGACCAGCACGATGGCGCCCGGCTGCAGGTCGAGGTCGGCAAGGTCCGCCGCATCGGCATGGCGCGCCGACAGCACGGTCGATTGCCTGAGATAGTCGTCTATGCCGAACCGCGCCAGCGATGCGGTGATCGAGCCTGTTTCCCCCATCGCGGCATCGATGCCGGCAAAGCGCCGGGCCTCGAACCAGCCGGCAGCGCGCGACACCGGCCGTCCGTCGGCTTCGCCGCGCGTTTCCAACCGGATCACATCGGCTCCCTTGGGAAGACCCAGTCCCTCGGCGACGCGCTGGCTGGCCGGCTCGACCGACGAGGCGAGCAGGACGATGTGCCGTTCCGTCGTTTGCCCTTGCAGCCCTGTCGAAAAACGTGTGCGCGCCCCGATCGGATAGGACAGCCGCTTGCGCGACAGTACGAAGGTGCCGCGCCCCTGCTCGGCCCGCAGCACGCCTTCCCTTACAAGGGCTGATATGGCGTTGCGCACCGTGTGACGGTTGACGCCATAGCGTTCTGCCAGCGCCACCTCCGGCGGCAGCGCTGCATTCTCCGTGAAATCGCCGATGGCGATCGCATGTAGGATCTTGTCGGCGATCTGCCGCCACAGCGAAACGCCACTGCGCCGCTCGATGCTGTCCGCTAACAGCCGCCCGACCATCATTGCCCCAACCTTCCAGCGCCCAGTCTTCTATCGCTGTCATCCACCCGTCATGGACACGCGTTAGATAATAGATATAATTTGTATAGTTGTCTACATCAATAGACAAATTAACAAAGAGGAATGCTGCTGATGCGAGGACAGGAAGCCCGCGACCAGGCCGAGCGCAAAGCCGCCATGGCAACCCTTACGCAATCCAGCGGCGATGACATCGTACGGCTCTGGAATGAGGCCGGACTGCCTTCGGACGCCGAGCTGTTGCGCGGCCCCGAAACCGGCCTTGTCACCCTGCGCGGCCGCATCGGCGGCGGCGGCGCCCCTTTCAATGTCGGCGAGGCGACCGTCACCCGCGCCACGGTCAGGCTACCCACCGGACAGGTCGGCCATTGCTATGCGCTTGGCCGCGACAAGCAGAAGGCGAAGCTGGCGGCTATCGCCGACGCCCTATGGCAGGACCCTGCCCGCCGCAATGAGGTCGAGACCGGACTGATAGCGCCTCTGCGGTCGGCTCTGACCTTGGCGCACGAAAAACGCCGCGCCGAGACGGCGGCAACGAAGGTCGATTTCTTCACCATGGTTCGCGGAGAAGACTGATGGACATTGCAGCGCAATCGATCGAGGGCGGGTTCGCCGATCCGGTCTTCAACGCCCAGACCGTGTTCCGCGCCGTGATGGACGCAATGGCTCGGCCGGGCAGCGTGCAACCGCTGCCGGCCTTCGCCCGCCCGCCGGTGCCGCTCTCGGCTACCGCCGGCGCCATCGCACTGGCGCTGTGCGACAATGACACGCCGCTCTGGCTCGACCCGGCTTTGCAGGCCTCCACCGCGATCAGATCGTGGCTTGGGTTCCATACCGGCGCGCCATTGGCCAACACACCGGCCGATGCGCATTTCGCCTTGGTCGCAGCACCTGCCGAGATGATGGCGCTCGATGGCTTTTCGCAGGGCACGCAGGATTATACCGACCGCTCGACCACGCTGATCCTGCAGGTCAGCGATCTGGTCTCCGGCACGCCGCTATTGCTG
>NZ_RZPF01000906.1:0-2232 GCF_004022735.1 Mesorhizobium sp. M7A.F.Ca.AU.001.01.1.1 | reverse complement strand
GCCTCGGAAGTTGTCAGAATTGCTCGAAGCCGAACATCTGCTGTTTCGGCAGGTTTGGTATAATCGCCACCAGAATCTGCGGCGTCGAGTCAGCACCGGTGAGACCAAGTTGGTAGATGCGATCGACCTGACGCAGCGCCCGGTCACATCCCTGATGACGCGCGACACGTGGGCCGCAGCGCTTGAAGCAGCCAAGCGAACTGAGGATGAGGTTGGCTCGGATAACCTTGGTCCTTGGGACGATTTCGAATGGGGTATGCTCAACGGCAAACTCTCGGCTTTGCGCTGGGTGCTCGGCAACGAATGGGACATGTTGGACACGTGACGCAATGAAGAAGGTAGATGATACGTCTGGCTGGTCCAGCTAGATTCGAATGGCGATCGAGGTCGAGGTGGCTGGGAGCCAGAAGAGAAAAGCAAATCGCTCCAAACCGGTGCCCGTTTCCGACGCCATGTGTCGGCTCGACCTTATGCTGAAGGCCCTCGAAAGTGAGATAAGGGGCGCGATCTGGGCGAAGGCGACGCTTGAGGTCGGAAACACTATCGTGATGGCCGACTATCACGGCCAAACGTTTGATGGTGCCAACTGCTACAATGTGCTTCGAAACAGCACGCAGACAGCTCTAATCCTGTCGCTCTGCAAGCTATTCGAGAGGCCGCGCGGCCGTCAGGGAAAGTCCGAGGTGACGGCCTTCAACCGCAGCGACCTGGCTTCAATCCCAGTGTTCCTTCATCTGCTCAGGCAGAAACGTTGCCGTGCCAAATTGGTCGAACGAGCGTCGACAGGCTGGGATGGAAATTCTCTCGGCATGTCGAAGATGTGGGAAGGCGATTGCATGGCGGCTTTGCATCGCTGCGACGATACTGCACGCCGCCTGACATCGCCTCTTGGTCGACGCGCAGCAGCCGCGTTGGGTGTTTTCCGTGATGACCACGTCGCGCACCTTTACGCCGAACCGCGGGTTTGGAACGCCAATCGCTACAACGAGCTATTTCTCCTGCTCGATATTGCGTCGGATCTTGTCTCGCATGCGTGCATTGCGTTTCGGGGGTGCAACCTCGATTTCAAGGAAAGGGAGGAGATCTGGATGGGTGAGGCGCATGCCTTTTGGAAGCCTGCCCTGGCTGCCGCGACTGCGGCCGATCCATACTCGATTTAAGGCATCAACACTGTGGCAGCGGCCTAGGAGCTATGGCAGGTTGAGCTGGTATTGGGCAATGGCTATCTGGTGCCAACCGCAAGCGGGTCCCCGCCTCCATCCTGGACGACATTGGCAAGGTTCAACTACGAGAGGCTGTCCGAAAGCGGCTAGGTGATCGCATTGCGGGCTCGTGACTCTGAGCATCTAGGTCTGCTGCATCGAGTTCGAACGTCGCTTGCTACCACGACTTAGCGTCCGCGAATGGAATCTCGATGCCTGCCAAAATCAAGCGGCGCGAACGTCCCCTCCTGGCATGCGGGCCGCCTGTCTCTGCCGACCGAAATTTGGGCGCATTCCTGATCGACAGATCTGGGCCGGATAGACCGACAGCTAACGGGACGAGATCATCTAAAGCGGTCCTTCCGCTGTCGATGCCAAACGCGGATCTTGGAAGTGTGGGGTGCCAAGTGTCAACATCGTCATCCGCAGGGCGGGTCGGCGCTCCATGACATTGCTATCAGTCTGCGTGCCTACCAACGCTACGCAATCGCCTCGGTACGCGAGACCGTGCAGTCGATCGACGTGCCCCTTCATGGTGGCGAGCGGCGCTCGCGAGAAGCCAAAGCCCCAGACGCAGGTGGCAAACAGCTTCATCGTCTCACCTCACGCCCGGAACAGGTCGGTCACTCGGGCGAACGGCTGTCGTCGCTCAGAGTGATGGCGCGCCTTCTTGCGGATGATCTCCCCTAAGTCGAGCCGCCGATTGAGTGCGTGGTAGATGTCGGTTCCGTCCATCATGATCAAGCGGCGTGCGGTGAAGGCGTCGAAACTCTCGCCCGAGAAGCCGCCATACGAGACGTAGAGGCCCCTTGTCCAATCCGGGCGCTCAAGCAGCTTCCCCTGAAAGCCATGCAGCATCGCGGCATCGACCGGGCGCGTCTGCCACTTGGCCTCGACCAGATAGGTACTGCTGTCATGCTGGAACGAGCCGTCGATCTGCTCTCCAACAGTGCGGAAAGAGGCGTGGGCATCCAAGCCCCACATGTCGCACCAGCGTTTGAGAAAGCGCTCGAACGCGTAGCCCCGCTTC
>NZ_RZPF01000905.1:0-2232 GCF_004022735.1 Mesorhizobium sp. M7A.F.Ca.AU.001.01.1.1 | reverse complement strand
GCCTGACGTAGTTCATTTGTCGATCTTTTGCTTGCGTGGTGAGGATTTGGGTTTCTGCCCAGAGTCGCGCAGCAGCGACAGCGCGAAAGCCGCGGACCTTTCAACATACTCGCGCGTGAGCTTTTCGGCGAGGTCGGCATCGCGCGCGCGCAACGCGTCGAAAATGCCGTTGAGCAAAGCCATCGTGTTCCTACGTCGTTCAGCCGATGCGACGCGGGTGGTGATGGTGCGCAGATAAGTGACGCGGGCACGTAGCAGAAAGGTCATTTGCCTGGTGATGTCGTTGCCTGCGCCTTGCATGATGATCTCCCACACCGCATCGAGCTTCTCGGCATGCTGCCGGGCGAGCTCGGCGGTGTCGGTTTTGCCCGCTTCTGAAATACGCGCCGCCAATTCGTCCATTTGTCCCAGGCTGGCCCGTTCGACAAACATGCGCGTCATCGCCGATTCGAGGATTGCGCGGGCCTCGTAGATTTGCCGGATTTCCTGTTCCGACAGACGCGTCACGAACATGCCCTTGCCGGCTATCCGAGTGACGAGCCCTTCGGATTCAAGCTGGCTAAGCGCTTCCCGGATGCTTGTGCGGCTTACGCCGGTCTGCTCGGCCAGCTTCCGTTCCACCAGCTTGTCACCCGGCTTGAACACCTCGTTGAGCAGCGCCTCGCGCAACGTGACAACGGTCTGCTCGCGCAACGTCGGCGAACCAGCAATCGACCACCCAGTCCATTCATGCATCGCGGCTCTCCCGTCGTTCCTGTCATCACAGCTACGCGTTCGATTCATTCACCACAAGTAGCCCATTTAAATACGGTTGACCATATGTTTGCCTGTTGGTATACCAAAAAGATGAGCTTGAACGGGAGTGCCTAGAATGGCGCTGATGCGCACCAAAGATGGTCTGATCGCCTATAAGAGAAGCGGTGAGGGTCATCCTCTCGTGCTGGTGCACGGTGTCGGCGCCAATCTAGAAAGCTGGGACGGCGTTAGCCGCGAACTGGAAGGCAGTTTTGACGTTGTTCGTTCCGACCTGCGCGGGCATGGCCAGTCCGCGCGCATCGACTCGGAATATTCCGTCGAGAAGTTCGCCGCCGACATCGTTAAGGTGATGGACGAAGCGGGCGTGCGCAAAGCCCATCTGGTCGGCTTTTCGCTAGGTGGTCTGATCGCGCAGGAGCTGGCCTACTCCTATCCAGCTCGCTTCGAGCGTGTCGTTCTTCTTTCCGCCGTTGCTGGCCGCACACCGGCCGAACGGGAAAAGGTTGTGGCGCGCCTGCGGATGATCCGCGACGGTGGCATGGATGCAATCGTCGGGGCCGCGCACGACCGCTGGTTCACCAAGGAGTTTGCCGATCGCCACCCGGATGTAATCGAGCAGAGAATTGCCGAGCTCAAGGCTGTCCATGTGCCTTCCTATCTGGAGGCGTATCGGGTGTTCGGCCTTACCGAACTCGTGGATCGGCTTGCCGAAATCAGGCAGCCGACGCTGGTGATGACGGGCGAATTTGATCAGGGGTCGAATATCCGAATGGCCGAGACGATGCACCGGCTGATCCCTGATTCGGAATTGCGCATTTTGACCGGCCTGAAGCACAGCGTCCTGGTCGAGGCATCCAAACTGGTGTCCGACCACGTCCGCGAGTTTCTCTTGCGCCCACGCTGAAAATGAAGGGAAGACGAATGAACGAGACGTTATTTGAGCGTGGACTGGAGCGCCGCAAGGCGACGCTGGGCAGCGAATACGTTGAAAATTCACTGAGCAAAGCGACCGAATTTTCCAAGGGCTTTCAGGCGCTTGTTACAGAATATTGCTGGGGAGCTGCATGGGGCGACGACAGGCTGAATGCCAAGACCCGCAGCATGCTGAACATCGTGATGATTGCCGCGCTCAACCGCATGGATGAGTGGGAACTCCATTTTCGCGGCGCCCTTCGCAACGGTGTCACCCGTGATGAGCTGGACGCGCTGATAACCCATCTCACGATCTATTGTGGCGTTCCTGTCGGCGTCGAATGCCATCGCATCGCCAACCGCGTCCTTGCCGAGCGCGCAGCCGGCGGAGCGGAAAAATGACTGGCGTCTTGATCCGCAAGATCGTCGATTTCGTCGAGGACACGCTTGTCGAAGGGGGTCGCGCCGCGCCTGTTCCGCTTCGCATGGCCGCCTGCGCGGCGGTAATCCGTAATCCCTGGGCGGGATCGGCATTCGTCGAGGATCTTCAGCCGCACATTATGG
>NZ_RZPF01000904.1:0-2239 GCF_004022735.1 Mesorhizobium sp. M7A.F.Ca.AU.001.01.1.1 | reverse complement strand
GTGCTGGGATCTATCGGCGGCCGACATGGAAGCCTATACCGCGCAGCATTCGGCCTGGGGCTACGGCATCGAGCGCGTCGACCGCGCCGGCGCGGCCCGTATAGAGCCTAATCTCACCCAACTCCCGGACGTCGCTTTGCATGTCGCCGAAGAGGGCGTTGCCGAGCCGGTCGCGGCAACGAAGGCGCTGCTGGCCGATGCCGAACGACGCGGCGCGCGGATCATCTCCAGCACGGTGACGGCGCTTGTCCAGACAGGCGGCAGGATTTCGGGCGTCGACACATCGCATGGGCTGCTTGCCACCGACGAGGTGTTGATCGCGGCCGGCGTCGGCTCGGCGGGCATTGCCGCCACCGCCGGCATAAATCTGCCGCTCGAGACGCCACCTGGCCTGATCGTCCACTCGCGGCCCTACGAGAAACTGCTGAACGGACTGGTGCTGGCCGAGCGGCTGCATATGCGCCAGACCGCCGAGGGCCGTATCATCGCCGGTTCCGATTTCGGCGGCGCCGACCCCGGCATGGATGCGCAAGCCACCGCCAGCGAACTGGTCGCGGTCCTGAAAGCCAGCCTGCGCGGCGGAGACGGGCTGGCGCTCGATTTCCACACGGTCGGTTACCGGCCGACGCCGATCGACGGTTTTCCGATCATCGGCCGCGCCGAGGGCATGGACGGCGTCTATGTCAGCGTCATGCATTCCGGCATCACGCTGGCGCCGGCCGTCGGCCTGTTTGCCGCTCGCGAAATCCTTGATGGCGAGCGCGATCCGCTGCTCGCGCCTTACGGGTTGGGACGGTTTGCTCAATAACCCGGACGGACGGCAGCGTCGGCCGATGTCTGTATAGGTTAACGCCCTACGGCGCCCCCCTCTGTCCTGCCGGACATCTCCCCCTCGAGTGGGGAGATTGGCAGTTTCGGCGCCTCGCTCAGTCCCGCAAGGTCGGCGATTGGCGAAAGCCGTCGCGACATCCAATCTCCCCCCTTGAGGGGGAGATGTCCGGCAGGACAGAGGGGGGCGCTGGCCCGCGGCGTTGCCGCAATTTGCA
This sequence comes from Mesorhizobium sp. M7A.F.Ca.AU.001.01.1.1, assembly GCF_004022735.1. NCBI lineage: Bacteria > Pseudomonadati > Pseudomonadota > Alphaproteobacteria > Hyphomicrobiales > Phyllobacteriaceae > Mesorhizobium > Mesorhizobium sp. M7A.F.Ca.AU.001.01.1.1. Next base: position 1,193 of record NZ_RZPF01000904.1, on the reverse strand, counting down.
ACTACCCGGCCAACGCCAGCTTCGCCACGGCCGGAGCAAAAGGCCGAATGTTGATCCCGTCCCTGGTCATGGTGACGAAGCTCGATGGCGGGATCGCCTAGGCGCGATCCGGAAGAGCCGCAGGCTCCTTGGTCGCGTGCGTGCCTCTGTTGTGCGTCCGCTCGTAAAGCTCGCGAACGATTCGGCTGGCGGTAGTTTCAAACAGAAATGGCAAGAAAGCATGAACGAGCGCGGCGCCGGCCGCCATCAACAGGCGCGACGAAAACCAGGCGGCAAAGCCCATGTGGCTGAAATAGGTTTCGCCGACCTTGGCCGGATGAGAGGTGAAAATCCTTGCGACCGACATGCTGGTTCCCCTTCAGCGCTTGAAGTTCCTGATATGAGTATCCTGACATGCTTCGCCGGTTCATCGGTCTCAAAATGTCCTTGTATTTCGGTGATGCATGGAACAAATATCCCACATGGCGCTGGAAATTGACGAAATCGACCGGAAATTGCTCGCCGAGTTGCAACGCGACGGCACGCTGTCGGTCGACCAGTTGTCGGAACGGGTGGCGCTGTCGCGCAATGCCTGCTGGCGCCGGGTGAAGCGGCTGGAGGAGGCCGGTGTCATCACCGGCAGGGTGGCGCTGGTCGATGCCGAAAAGCTCGGGCTTGGCCTTTCCGTCTTCATCCTGATCCGCACGTCCAACCACGATCCGGAGTGGCTGCAGAGATTCCGGGCGGCGGTGACCGGCTTTCCCGAGATCATCGGCGTCTACCGCATGTCCGGCGACCTCGACTACGTTCTGCGCGCCCGCGTCGCCGACGTGAAGGCCTATGACCGGCTCTACCAGCGGCTGATCGCCAAGGTGGCGCTGTCTGATGTTTCCGCCTCTTTCGTGATGGAAGAGATCAAGGAGACGACGGTGGTTCCGATGGAAGTGCGCTAAGATATGTCGATATTCAGGTGATGCCGGCCTGCAAACGACGGGTTTCGACTCGGCCTGACCTGAATCTCAACACACCTCAGGCCATACTGATGCCTGAAAGAAAGCCGTTGATAGGCTTGCGGGCGAGTTGACCGAATCGCCGTTCGCGCCGATAGGATCGATTTTATGCGCGCAGCCCTTCAAACTCCCTCCGTCATCGGTCCGACCGTCGGCTTCGTCAGGTTGCCGCATGCTGAAGGACTTCCCCTTCCTGCTTATGAA
>NZ_RZPF01000903.1:0-2240 GCF_004022735.1 Mesorhizobium sp. M7A.F.Ca.AU.001.01.1.1 | reverse complement strand
GGACTACAGCGAGGCGCTGCTCGGCGCCCATGGCGATCTGGTGATCTTGATCGGTGACGAGCGGCATCTGGCACGAGCCGTGCGAATTGGTGCTCAAGGCGCAATCTCCGGCATGGCCAATTTCGTTACCAGCGAAATCCGGGCCATGGCCGGGGACGGGCGCGACGACACACGCGTCGAGCGTTTCGTGCTCGAATTGCTCAAACACCCGGTAACGCCGGCGGTGAAGGTCATGGTGGCGCGCAAAACCGGCGACGACCGCTGGCTGGCGGTCCGTCCGCCGCTGGAGCCGATCGGTTCGCAGGGGCGACAACAGCTGGCTGACGCCTATGATGGGCTGTTTGCCAGGGAATCAGCCTGACCGGCAAAGGGATACGCGCTGAAATGGAAGACGGCAGCGAGCCGACCACGCTTAGGGAAAAAGCCTATGCCAGCTTCACGCGGCATTTGCTGGCCCGCGATCTGCTGCCGGGCCAGTTCGTATCGCAGCGCGAACTGGTCGCCTTCACCGGTCTGCCGCTCGGCGCCATTCGCGAAATCGTGCCGCGTCTCGAGGCCGAAGGGCTTCTGACGACGATCCCGCAGCGCGGCATGCAGATCGCCCATATCGACATCAGCCTGATCCGCGAGGCTTTTCAGTTCCGCCTGTTCATGGAACGCGAAGCGGTGGCGCTGTTCACCGTCAGCGCTTCCGATGACGAACTTGCCCGCCTGCGGCGTGAACACGAGGAGATGCTGGCTCAAGCCCTTTCGCAGGCGCCGACGCCGGAAATGGAAGCCAGGGCGCAGAGCATCGACTGGGCGATGCACGACACTTTCATCGATGCGCTGGGCAACGAGATCATCGCCAAGGCCTATCTGGTCAACTCGGTGAAGATCCGGCTGATCCATCAGGAGCGCTTCCGCATCGACGGGCGCGTCGTGCCGGTCATGCGTGAGCACCTTGCGGTCATCGAAGCCATGGAAAGCCGCGACCCGCAGAAGGCGGTCGAGGCGATCAGCCTGCACATCGACAAGGCGCGCCGGCTGGCGCTGCAAATCTGAGGAGGCATGAGCCGCGTCGCGGTCGCGACGCATTCGACAACGACAGCAACCGGGAGGAAGAAATGTCGTCCAATCTGTTCAACCCAACCAGGAGGCAACTCCTCCAGGGAACCGCGGCACTTGCCGCCGCCGGCCTTGTGGGTGTTCGCCCAGGCTTTGCCGCGGCCGTCGACTGGAAGCGCTTTGCCGGCACGACGCTCGACGTCAATCTGGTGAAAAGCCCGCGCAGCGACACCCTGATAAAATATCTCGCCGAGTTCGAGGAGTTGACCGGGATCAAGGTCAATGCCGAGGCAACGCCTGAGCAGCAGCAGCGCCAGAAGACGGTGATCGAATTGAGCTCCGGCAAGCCGAGCTTCGACGTCGTGCATCTGAGCTACCATGTGCAGAAGCGGCAGTTCGAAAAAGGCGGCTGGCTTGCCGACATATCAGGCTATCTCGCCGACCCCACCCTTACCGATCCGGGTCTGGTCGAAAACGATTTCGCCGACGCCGGCATGCTGTTCGCCAAGGACGGTCAGGGCGTGCTGCGCTCGCTGCCCTTCTCGGTCGACTACTGGATCGTTTACTGGAACAAGGAGTTGTTCGAGGCCAAGGGCCTCAAATATCCCGAAACCTTCGAGCAGCTGGTGGCCGCGGCCGAGGCGCTGACCGACCCGTCGACCAATACTTATGGTTTCGTCGCCCGCGGCATCAAGAACGCCAACACGCCGGTGTGGACATCGCTCATGCTCGGCTACGACATGACGCCACTCGACGCTCAGGGCAAGCTGCGCACGACGTCGCCCGAGGCGATCGAGGCCGCCGGGCTCTACCAGCGGCTGATGACCAAATCCGCGCCTCCAGGCGTCACTGGCTTCAACTGGGCCGAAGCGCAGTCCGCCTTCCTGCAAGGCAAGATCGGCATGTGGTTCGATGGCGTCGGCTTTGCCCCGCCGATGGAAAATCCGGAAAAATCGCGGGTGGTCGGCAAGGTCGGCTATGGCGTCATGCCCAAGGGTCCCAAGGCGCACGCGGCTGGCACCTTCGGCGACGGTATCGGCGTGACGGCCACCAGCGAGAAGAAGGAGGCCGCCTATCTGTTCTGCCAGTGGGCAGTGTCGCCGGTCATGGGCGCGCGCCTGCTGCAGGCAGGCGCCGGCGTACCGTTCCGCAAATCGGTGCTCGAAGATCCAAAGGTGCGCGAAGGCGTCACC
>NZ_RZPF01000902.1:0-2245 GCF_004022735.1 Mesorhizobium sp. M7A.F.Ca.AU.001.01.1.1 | reverse complement strand
CATCATCGTCCTTCAGCGATCCGGCCTTCTCGGCGGCCAGGGCGTAGAGATGCAGGCCGTTGTAGCCGGCTTCGCCGATGCCGTTGACCATCTTCTCCTTGCCGAACTTCTCGCGGAAGCTCGCGATGAACTTCTTGTTGACCGGATTGTCGAGCGCCATCCAGTAAGGCTGCGGTGCGTAGGTGCCGGCCGCGACGCCGGGCGGCAGCGCGTCCTTGTTGAAGACCTCGTCGAGCGGTGCGATCAGCGGCTGCTTGATATCGAAGCTGCGATACTGCTTGAGCTGGGTGACGGCGTCGTTGCCGACCACCATCGACCAGACGACATCGGGCTTCAGCGACTTGATCTTCTGGAAGGCCGGGCCGAAATCCGTGGTGCCGAACGGATAGTAGTCGGCGCCGATGATCTTGCCGCCGGCCTTTTCGTAAGCCGCCGTGATCGCCTCGGTCATCTTCTGCGGCCAGGCATAGTCGGAGGCCATGACGTAGATGGTCTTGCCGAGGGTCTCGGCCACCCACGGCATCATCGGGTCGACCTGCTGCATCGGGATCGGGCCGGTGGCGACGAAGTAGCGGTTGCATTCGCCGCCCTCGAAATTGGTTGGGTAGAAGAACAGCTTCTTGGCCTTCGAGGTCACCGACAGCGTAGCACTTCGCTCCGGCGAAATGATCGTGCCCATGACCACGTCGACCTTGTCTTCGTTGATGAGCTTGCGCGCCTTGTCGATGGAACCCTTGGTCGTGGTCTGGTTGTCCTCGATGAACAACTCGACCTGGCGCCCGCCAATGCCATTGGCGGCGTTCAGTTCGGCGGCGGCGAGCTTGTAGCAATTGAGCAGCGTCTCGCCGAGGATCGCCTGCAGCCCGGTGATCGGGATCGACAGGCCGACCTTGACGGTGTCGGCGGCGCGCAGGACCGACGGCGCACCGACCATGGCGAAAGCGGCCGCGGCGCCGCCGGATTTCAAGACAGTTCTTCTGCTTATCATTGTTGTGTTCCCTTCCAGTCCCAGGCGCGCCCCATGCACGCCTTACAAGTCAACAAGCTCCCAGGCGCGCTTCAGGCGCGCCTTATAGGGCCAACAGATCCTTCAGCAGGGTCTCGTCGGCGAACGCCTCCGGCGCGCCTTCATGGACGATCCTGCCCTTCTCCATCACCAGGCAGCGGTCCGATGCCTTGAGAACGAGATCGAGATTCTGCTCGACCAGCACGATCGCGATGCTGCGTTTGCGCGCGATGCGCGGCACCAGCTCGGCGATCGACTGCACGATGTTCGGCTGTATGCCTTCCGAAGGCTCATCGAGCAGCAGCACCGACGGCAGGCCGCAGAGCGCGCGGCCGATCGCCAGCATCTGCTGCTGGCCGCCCGAAAGCGTGCCGGCGACCTGCGCTTCGCGCTCGCGCAGGATCGGAAAATAGCCGAAGATGTCGGCCGAAATGCCGCCGTCGCCACGGTCCTTGGCAGCGCGGGTGCCGACCTCCAGGTTTTGCCGCACCGTCAGCTGGTTGAAGATCCCGCGCCCCTGCGGCACATGCGCAATGCCTGCCCGCGCGCGGCGGAAGGCCGGCGCGTTCGTGAGGTCCTTGTCACCGAGAACCACCGCGCCACCGCTCGCTCGCAAGCCGCCGGCGATGACGCGCAGCAGCGTCGTCTTGCCGGCGCCGTTACGGCCGAGCAGGCCGACGACTTCGCCTGGCGCGACACTGAGGTCGATGCCGTTCAGCACCGGGAGCGGGCCGTAGCCGGCTGACACCGCCATTGTCCGCAGCATGATCAGCGCCTCCCCAGATAGACATCGCGGACCATTTCGTCGGTCTCGATGTCATGGAAAGGACCGCTGCGCAGGCGGCGTCCCTGATGCAGCACCAGCGTCTCGCAGTTCAGCGCCCGTACGAAGCGGATATCGTGTTCGACGGCGACGATCGAGAACTCGCCCTTTAGGCGTAGCAGCATATCGGCCGTCGCCAGCGTCTCCTGCGGCGTCATGCCGGCGGTGGGTTCGTCGAGCAAAAGCAACCGCGGCTCGATTGCCAGCGCCATGCCGATCTCCAGCCATTGCTTCTGGCCATGCGCGAGTTCGCCGGCCGGTGTGGCGGCGCGATTGCTCAGCGCGACCAATTCCAGCAATTCGCCAACCGGGCGCACAGGCGAGGGCGCCCCCCAGCGGGCGACCTTCACATTGTCTTCCACCGAGAGGCTCGGGAAGACGGACGGGATCTGGAACTTGCGCGCGATGCCGAGCCG
>NZ_RZPF01000901.1:0-2250 GCF_004022735.1 Mesorhizobium sp. M7A.F.Ca.AU.001.01.1.1 | reverse complement strand
AAGCTGCGCACCATGGTGGCGCCGCTTTTGAAGCGCGTCGGCGCCAATTTTTCCGCCGACACGCCGGTCGCGACCCTGTCGCTGGCGCAGCAGCAGATGGTCGAGATCGCCAAGGCGCTGTCGATCGAGGCGCGGCTGGTCATCCTCGACGAGCCGACATCCAGCCTGCCGCTCGCCGAGACCGACAAATTGCTCGACGTCATCAAGGCGCTGAAGGCCGACGGCATCAGCGTCATCTTCATCTCGCACCGCCTGCACGAGGTCGAACGCGTAGCCGACCGCGTCGTGGTGCTGCGCGACGGCATGCTGGCCGGCACCTTGCCGAAGAGCGATATCGGCCACGACCAGATGGTCAAGCTGATGATCGGCCGCATGCTGAAGGAGCGCGAGAAGGCCTCGGAAGCGGCGCGTGCGCCCGGCGCCGTAGCACTTGCGGCCAAGGCCATCCGCACCCCTGCCTATCCCGGCCGCCCGGTCGATCTCGACGTCAGGCGCGGCGAAATCCTCGGCCTCGCCGGTCTTGTCGGTTCCGGCCGCACCGAGCTGGCGCGGGTGTTCTTCGGCATCGATTCGAAGCTCGGCGGCGCGCTGGAACTCGACGGCAAGCCGCTTGCGCTGGCTTCCGCGGCCGACGCCGTCGCGCACGGCATCTTCCTGGTTCCGGAAGACCGCAAGCTGACCGGTATCCTGCTCGACCTGTCGATCGCTCAGAACATTTCGCTGCCCAATCTGCCCGCGCATGCGCGCCGCTCCCTGGTGTCCTCAAGCGCCGAGACCTCCACCGCCGAGAAGCAGAAGAAAGACCTCGGCATCAAGGCGCCTTCGGTGCAGACGCGCACCGGCACGCTGTCGGGCGGCAATCAGCAGAAGGTCGTGCTCGGCAAGTGGCTGGCCATGAACCCCAATGTGATGATCCTCGACGAGCCGACGCGCGGCATCGACATCGGCGCCAAGGCGGAAATCTACGGCCTGATGCGCGCATTGGCCGATGCCGGCGTCGCCGTGCTGATGATCTCGTCGGACATGGAAGAGGTGATCGGCGTGTCCGACCGCATCGCCGTCATGCATGAGGGCCAAATCTCCGGCATTCTCGACAAGGACCGGTTCAGCCAGGAAAACGTGCTGCTGCTGGCGGTGGGCAAGCAGCCGAAGTAGTTTTGCCGGGGTCTCGCGCAAGCGCGATCTGCTCAGGCATTGGGGAGAAGACGATGAGCAAGAAAGATCTCGGCCTGCTGATCCTGATCCTGGTGGTCGGGGCGATCGTTGCGATCATCAATCCGCGCTTCCTGCTGCCGATCAACCTCGCCAACACCTCGAACCTGATCGGTCTGTTCGGCATCCTGTCGATCGGCCAGGCCTTCGTCATCATCACCGGCGGCATCGAATTGTCGGTCGGCTCGGTGGTCGCGCTGCTTGGAACGCTGTTCATCGACTTCATCGCCGTGCGCGAGGTGGGCTGGCCGCTGGCCTTCGTGCTGATCCTGTTCCTCGGCGCCATCATAGGCCTGGTGCATGGCTGGCTGATCACAAGGCTCAAGCTGCAGCCTTTCGTCGTCACTTTGTGCGGCCTGTTGATCTACCGCGGTGTCGCCCGCTTCTACACCGCCGACGGCACGGCGGGTTTTGCGTTCGGCCAGAATTTTCCCGAGCTCGAATTCCTGACGGCCGGACGCTCCTATGGCGTGCCGAACAGTTTCATCGCGCTGATCGTTATTTCGATCGTCATGTGGGTGGTGCTGCATCGCTCGGTGTTCGGCCGCTATCTCTACGCCATCGGCAAGAACGAGGAGGCGGCGAAATATTCGGGCATCCGCACCGGCCGTGTCGTCATCGCCGCCTATGTCATCTGCGGTGTGCTGACGGCGCTGTCGGCGATCTATTTCGCCATGTACACGCGCTCGATCTCGCCGGCCAGCCACGGCCAGTTCTACGAACTCTACGCCATCGCCGCCGCCGTGCTCGGCGGCTTCTCGCTGCGCGGCGGCGAAGGCTCGCTGATCGGCGTCATCCTCGGCACGGTGCTGCTGCAGGAGCTGCAGAATCTCGTCAACCTGCTCGGCATCCCGTCCTCGCTCAACTTCGCGGTGATGGGCGGCGTCATCCTCATCGGCGTGCTGGTCGACCAGCAATGGGGCGTGTTCCGGGAACGGCGGCTGATGGTCGACGCCACCCGCAAGGGCGTGGCGGGCCAGGCTGCGGAATAACCAGCCTAGATCAGGCCCCACATGTCGGAAAAGGCCATCGCCTTGC
>NZ_RZPF01000008.1:0-26886 GCF_004022735.1 Mesorhizobium sp. M7A.F.Ca.AU.001.01.1.1 | reverse complement strand
GTGTACGATCTATACACTAAATTACCGGCCGCAAATGGCGACGGTGCGACCAAGGGTCATGCCTATGCCGCAACGGGTGGATAAGCCGGTCGGGCGTGTCATGCGGCACAAGCTGTCGCTCGTTGAGGACGATATCGTCACCAAAGTCCTCGGCTTCCTACCGGATAACCAGTCGGCAATGGCAAATCTTGCCTATGCGGATGTCGTGGTTGCGGGAGGCCTCGGTCTCGGAGCGGCGGAGAACCTTCAGCTTGTGAAGAATCTTGCCCGAGCGATCGGCGCCGAGCATGGCTGTTCGCGCCCCTTGGTCCAGAAGGGCTGGATGCCGGCTGATCGACAGATTGGACAAACTGGCAAGACCATTCGACCGAAGCTTTACATCGCGGCCGGAATTTCCGGCGCCATCCAGCACCGAGTTGGGGTCGAGGGGGCCGATCTCATCGTCGCGATCAACACCGATCCGAACGCGCCGATTTTCGAGTTCGCCCACCTCGGGATCGTCACGGATGCAATCCGCTTCCTGCCCGCACTGACGGAAGCCTTCACCCGGCGGCTGTCGCCGCACAGTCGAGACAAGCTTGCGAGTTGAGGGAGAGGACATGATTGAACAATTCGATGCCATTGTGGTCGGAGCCGGCATGTCTGGAAACGCAGCTGCTTACACTTTGGCAAGCCAGGGGCTGAAGGTCCTGCAGTTGGAGCGCGGGGAATATCCGGGCTCTAAGAACGTCCAGGGTGCCATAATGTACGCGAACATGCTGGAGAAGATCATCCCGGACTTCCGGGATGATGCGCCCCTCGAGCGGCACCTGGTCGAACAGCGACTTTGGGTGATGGACGACACGTCTCACACCGGAATTCATTACCGGTCGGACGACTTCAATGAGGCGAAACCCAACCGCTACACGATCATCCGCGCCCAGTTCGACAAATGGTTTTCCCGCAAGGTGCGCGAGGCTGGCGCGACGGTCCTGTGTGAGACGACCGCGACGGAACTCGTCCGTGATGGCAATGGCAAGGTGATCGGCGTCCGCACAGACCGGGCTGGCGGAGTGGTCTTCGCGAATGTGGTCGTTCTCGCAGAAGGGGTGTCGGGATTGCTTGGCACTCGCGCAGGCCTGCGCGAGATGCCGAAGCCGGAGACCGTGGCGATTGCCGTCAAGGAAATGCATTTCTTGCCCGAAGAGGTCATTGGCCAGCGGTTCGGGGTGAAGGGCGATGAAGGCTGCGTAATCGAGGCCGTGGGCACGATCTCTCGCAGCATGGCCGGGCTCGGCTTCCTTTACACCAATAAGGAGTCGATTTCACTCGGCATCGGCTGCCTGGTCTCGGATTTCGCCGCGACGATGGAGAGCCCGTCCGCCCTCCTGGATGCGATGAAAAACCATCCTTCGATCCGGCCGCTGATCGCTGGCTCGGAGGTGAAAGAATATGCCGCCCATCTTATCCCCGAAGGTGGTTACAGGGCCATTCCGCAGCTATTCGGCGACGGTTGGGTCATCGTCGGCGACGCAGCGCAACTGAACAATGCCATTCACCGTGAGGGTTCGAACCTTGCCATGACCTCGGGTCGTGTCGCGGCTGAGGCGATCATCAAAGTCAAAAGCCGCAACGGTCCTATGACCAAAGCGAACCTTGCGCTCTACAAGACGATGCTGGATGACTCCTTTGTGATCAAGGATCTTAAGAAATACAAGGACATGCCAGCCTTACTCCACACCAATTCCAGCAACTTTTTTGACAGCTATCCGCGGTTGATGTCGCATGCCGCTCAGACCTTCATGCGTGTCGACGGCACGCCGAAGATCGAGAAGGAAAAGAACACCACGGCCGCCTTCATCAACGCGCGCTCGCGCTGGGGGTTGGTCAGCGACGCGGTCCGCCTGGCATTGGCATGGCGCTGAAGAGGGTACAAGATGACGATCGCAGTGACGAAGGTTCGTGTCGAGGACAAACTTTACCAGAACCGCTATCTGGTCGATTCCGGCCGCCCCCATATCATAGTGCGACCGCACGACAAGCCAAGCGCGAACTTGCTTGCGTTGACCTACGTCTGTCCGGCGAAATGCTATGAGTTGAATGACAAGGGTCAAGTCGAGATCACCGCCGACGGCTGCATGGAATGCGGCACCTGCCGGATATTGTGCGAGAAAGGCGGCGACATCGAGTGGAACTATCCGCGCGGCGGCTTTGGTGTCCTGTTCAAGTTCGGATGATCAGCCGGTGCCAAGAGCATGCCGGCAGCGAGCAACTGCGGCACACCATGAGCCTCTCCATCCACTTGCAAAGAGCTAGTGAATATTGGGTTTCGCAATTCAAGTTTCCTCGACTTGGTAGGGGTATCCTCAGGCCACGGGGCGCCTGTGCCGGACTTACCACCGGTAACGTGGTCGAGCCCCTTTGGACAATGTCCGGCCATCGTGCCGGATGGCAGCCACAACGGCCGGTGAGCAAATGGAACGGCACAATCCATGATAAAGACGTATGTGCTAGTGCATGGTGCCTGGCATGGCGGATGGTGTTGGCGGGACGTCGCCGCCAATCTTCGCAAGATGGGATGCCACGTGACCACGCCTACCCAGACAGGTGTCGGCGAACGCGCACGTTTGCTGTGCAAGGACATCACGCCCGACACATTCGTGACCGACATCGTCAACCACATTGTAACGGAAGAGCTGAGCGATGTGATCCTTGTCGGTCACAGTCTAGGCGGCATCAGCATCACCGGCGCCGCCGACCGGATACCCGACCATATCAGCCATCTCGTTTATCTCGACGGCGCCATCGTCGAGAGCGGTCAAAGTGTATTCAGCACCATGCCCCCCGACATCGTCGCCGCCCGTCGAAAATTGGTTGCGGAGGAAGGACGGGGTATCTTCATGCCGACTCCGCCGCCAACAGCATTCGGCACTCCCGAGGGACACTCGCTCACGGACTGGGTGCGGCGCCGGATAACACCGCATCCGGCAGGCACCTACGAAAGCGGACTTAAGCTCGAGCACCCGCTCGGCAACGGCAGACCCCGAACCTATGTCGTCTGCACTAATCCACTCCACCCGCCGATGGCGGGAGCGCGAGAATGGGTCGCGAAGCAGGATGGCTGGGCGTGGCAGGAACTCGCCACTGGCCACGACGCAATGATCCTCGCGCCGACGGAAGTTGCTCTCCTTCTTAGCGCTGTCGGCTGAGGAACCAAGTAGGGGGAGCGGCGGCCGATTCTCAGGCCGTGGCCTTGAGCTCTGGTGCAAGGATGTAGGCCCAACGGGTCGTTCCGGTGGCGCCACCGAAACCACTAGGCGGGAGTGGCCTGTCCTGCCGACGTCGCAAGCTTGCGAGCGTTCCGCCGCGGCCGCAGCCCGTAGCGCCGGGCAACCTCCGAGATCACCGCGTCGGCTCCAGGGTCTCGGAGATGACTCCGTGCCTTGTCGTCCATCGACCAATGCCGCCGACCAACAGCGCCGTTGATCACCCTCGAAAACGCCGAGGCTGCCGCTCAGGGTCAATCGTAAGTTCAAGTTCAGACACAAGCCGATCTCCGATCCACCTCAGAATCGGCAGGCCCACAGATCGCGGGTCCTCCTGGAAGGACACAGCGCTTACCCTTGAAATATGGAGAACCATGGCTTTGCGCCGTCGGCAGTTGAGCTGATCTCGCAATGCTATTTCCCCGGCAACGTCCGCGAGCCGGAGAACTGCGTGCTTGGCGTTCTCCTCTGGAAGGAACCAATCTTTCGGAACGTGGCAATGTCATCGACGAGCTCTCACGGGCCAGCACGATGCCGGTTCGGCGCATCGGCGCCCGCCTGAACACGAGATGGCCACTTGCGATTCTAACGATACGGCCGGACGGGGGCTGGGACCGCGGCGGACGAAGCGTGACGGCTGATCGACACAATGGAGAAGGCCGGCTGGGTTCAGGCTAATGCGGCTCGAATTCTCGGCCTCAAGCTGCGACAAGTCGGCTAGGCGATACGCCGGCATAGTATCGAGGTGAAGGAACTTCTAAGAGCCTGATGAGCCAATCGTCAGGCCAGTGGTCTTGCGCGCCCTGTGCGCGACAAGGAGTGCTTCGTGCTTCTGAACGGATTTGGACTTGCACTGTCGCAAGCAGGACAAAATTGTGTCGCGCCGGCCTGACACAATGCGATATCGACCCGAATAGTGAACTGAAGCCGCTTTTTTCAGTTGGTATGGCTCTTGCACCTTGAACCGCGACGTTACCAGCAACGGAGCCGTTTGATGTCCTCACCGACAGTTTCGATTGAGGGGCCGACTAGCACGACATCCGAGGGTCTTCTGGCAGCCGCGAAATCCGGTGGCTGCGCATCGTCTTCCTACGGCTCGTCGCCGACCAGCCCGGGCGAAGAGGATCCGGCTATTTGGGAAAGGATCAAGGATCACCCCTGCTTTTCGGAGGAAGCGCATCATTATTTCGCGCGTATGCATGTGGCGGTCGCGCCGGCTTGCAATGTCCAGTGCAACTATTGCAATCGCAAATACGATTGCGCCAACGAGAGCCGGCCTGGTGTTGTGTCTGAGAAGTTGACGCCCGACCAAGCGCTACGCAAGGTCATCGCCGTTGCCAACAAAGTTCCGCAGCTTTCGGTTCTTGGCATCGCTGGGCCGGGGGATGCCTGTTACGATTGGGAGAAAACGAAGGCAACGTTCGACCGCGTCATCAGGGAAATCCCCGACATAAAGCTGTGCGTCTCCACTAATGGGCTCGTGCTGCCGGACCATGTCGCCGAGCTTGCCGAAATGAATGTTGATCACGTGACGATCACCATCAACATGGTCGACCCGGAAGTCGGCGCGAAGATCTATCCATGGATCTTTTATGAAAATCGCCGCTACTTCGGCATCGAAGCCGCTCGAATCTTGCACGCGCGGCAGATGCTGGGCCTGGAGATGCTGAGCGCGCGCGGCATCCTCACCAAAATCAACTCGGTGATGATTCCTGGAGTGAACGACCAGCACCTGTTTGAGGTGAACAAAATGGTCAGGGAGCGGGGCGCGTTTCTGCACAACGTGATGCCTCTGATTTCGGACCCGGCGCACGGTACCCACTACGGACTCATCGGGCAGCGCGGCCCAACGGCAACGGAGATGATGGCTCTTCAGGATCGACTTGAAGGTGGCGCCAAGTTGATGCGCCACTGCCGGCAGTGCCGGGCAGATGCTGTCGGCCTGCTCGGTGAAGATCGTGGCCAGGAATTCACGCTGGACGGTATTCCCGACGATGTCGCCTACGATGCTGGCAAGCGTCAGGCCTATCGGCAGGTGGTCGCACACGAGCGCCGTGATCATGAGGCGGCGAGGAGCGAGGCCATCGGTATGGTCAAGGCAACAGACTCCGAAAAGTCGCTTCTGGTTGCGGTGGCCACTAAGGGAGGTGGACGGGTCAACGAACACTTCGGCCACGCGAAGGAATTCCAGGTTTATGAAGTCTCGCCTAGAGGGATCAGCTTGGTCGGGCATCGGAAGGTCGAGCGGTATTGCCTCGGAGGCGGGGGCGAAGACGCCATCCTCGAGGGCGTCATCGCAGCGCTCGAAGGCATACACATAGTGCTATGCGCCAAGATCGGAAATCGCCCGAAGGAACAACTCTCGCGAGTTGGACTGCGCGTAACCGACGCCTATGGCCATGACTACATCGAGACCGCAGTCAGCGCACTTTACGCGGCAGAGTTTGGGATCAGACCACTAGCGGCGACGGCCTGAGCCGTCTCGTCCGATAACCAGGAGTTAGAATGGCTTTAAAGATCATCGCATCCCAATGTACCCAATGCGGGGCCTGCGAGTTCGAATGTCCTTCGGAAGCGATCAAGTTCAAGGGCGACGCCTATGTGATCGATCCAAACAAGTGCACCGAATGCAAGGAGGCCTTCGATACGCAGCAATGCGTGTCGGTCTGTCCGGTACCGAAAACCTGCGTTCCCGCTTGATTCCTACCGAAACGGTCGGGTTCGCCGCACGACGACGCCTGCAACCCGCGACCACAACAAAAGCCTCGAGAAAGGAATGGACAGCATGTGGTCCAGACGCGAACAGGAGGTCGAAATCGGCAGACCGCCACGGTTCATGCAGGGTGAGCGGGTCCGTGCGATACGCCACATAAAAAACGACGGCACCTATCCCGGCAAGGAGATCGGCGAAAACCTCGTGCGGAAGGGCGACGAAGGCTACGTGCGCGACATTGGAACCTTTCTCCAGCAATTCTTCATCTATGCGGTCGAATGGATCGATCGTGGCACGGTCGTCGGCATGCGAGCGCGCGAACTCATTAGCCTCGACAAAGTCGAGGTTCCCTGCGGAGCTGAAGGCATTTCCAACGGGGGAACAGCCGGATGAAAGTAATGATTCGCAGGACCGCTACTGGCTTGTCGGCTTATGTCCCCAAGAAGGATCTCGAAGAGCCGATCACCGAGATTGAGAACGCTGACTTATGGGGCGGGACCGTGACGCTCAGGAACGGTTGGCGGCTCATGCTGCCCGACCTTCCGCGCGACACGCGTTTGCCGATCACCGTCGAGGCGATGAAGATTTCCGACGGGGCCTGATGCCGGTGGGTTCAGTGGCGGAGAGGAAACGCGTATGAACACGATGCTGAGCTGGGACCATCTCGTCGTCGTCCGGGGCAGTTTTGCCAAAAAACTGATTGACCTGCTGAACGGCGCTCTCAAGGCCGATCGAGTGATCCCCTATCTCGGTCCTGGTCTTCTGCAGCTTAACCCACCGGAATCCCCTGTACCTTGCACCCCTGAAGATGTCGCCGCGGCCCTCAACAAGCGGGCGCCTGCCCCTTCCAGGATTCGCACCAATATGTGGTCGGTCGCGCAGTTTATCGAGCAGCGCCGACATCGTCGGACTCTCCAAGCGTGGATGGCGGAGATATTCGCAGCCCCCGCCGAGCCGACCGTTCTTCACGCCTGGCTCGCAACCCTTCAACTGTCTGTCATCATCGACAGCTGGTACGATGGCGCCATGCGAGCAGCCCTTGCAGAGGCCGGCCAAACAGACGTTGTCGAGATACAAGGAACGACGCGCGCGACCGGAATCGGTAACATCTGGACGAGAACTTACGATTTGTCAGGAACAGAACTCGAGGCCGAACAAGTGGCTAGGACGGTGCTCTATGCGCCGCACGGCAGCGTCAGGCCGGCGGCAAACTTCCTCGTGGCTGATTCCGATTACGTCGAAGTCCTAACCGAAATTGATATCCAGACGCCGATCCCGGACGCGGTGAAGCAACGGCGCGTCAACCGGGGTTTTTTCTTCGTGGGCTGCCGCTTCAACGATCAGATGCTGCGCACATATGCCAGACAGCTGATGAAGCGCTCCACTGGCCCACATTTTGCGGTGATCGATTCGGCTACGCTGACCAGAAACGAACGTCGTTTCCTTGCCGAAGGCGCAATCACGGTCATCGACATGCCGATCCGCAACGCCGCGGCTCGCCTCGTCGGGGTCGATGCTAGCCAGGATTAATGGCCGGCGATTGCTGGTGAGTCGCTGCTTGCCTCCAAGGGCGAAAACTCAGTTGGGAATACATTCGTGAGCAGTAATGCTAGTGGCAGCACAACGTAGGCTCTGAATTCGTTGGGCCATGTGAAAGGGTCCGCTGCTGCGGGACGTGAGCACGTTGCGGCGGCATTACGCACATGATCTTGTGACCCCCGTGGCAAAAGAACTGAAGCGCCCGAGTCGCGACAACATATGCAGCGCTCAATGGCTTCGACAAAAATTCGGCACAGTTTCGACAGTTCGCATGCACCTCCAGGGTCAACGAGGTTGATTATGCCTGTTTATGTGGGTCGGCCACGCGAGCAGGAATTCCCACTACCTTTGCCCCGGCGGGAACATCTCGTGTGACCACGCAGCCAGCGCCTACCACTGCATTATCACCAATCGTGACGCCAGGCAGAATGATTGCTCCACCGCCGATCCAGACACGGCTGCCAATGTGAACAGGACGCCCGACCTGCAGGCCGGCCTGCCGCTGCTCGGCATCATGTGGATGATCGGCGGTATAAATCTGCACAGCAGGCCCAATTGCCGTTCCTTGCCCGATTTTGACCTCTACCACGTCAAGAATAACGCAGTTGAAGTTGATGTAGGCATTGGCTCCAATGCGGATATTGAATCCGTAGTCGCAAAAAAAGGGCGGACGGATGACCGTTCCGCGCCCAACCTCTCCCAGCCGCTCGGACAAAAGCTCATGCCAATGCCCCGTGGTCTGCCCCAGCGTATCATTGTACCGCTTGAGCCAAGCCCCGGTTGCCAACAGGTCAGCTTGGATCTCCGGATCCGCCGCATTGTAAAACTCGCCTGCGAGCATCTTTTCTTTTTGGCTACGCATCATAGTCTCCCGTCAGGTCGTGTCCCGTACAGTGATGCAGGAACGCACATCAAACTGCCTCGGCAACTTTGTAACTCGATCTTGCCGGGCGCGCGGTCGGTCACGAGCCGGGGCGACAGTTTCGTCTCGACCAACTTCCAAGAATTTGGATATCGGAGATCAACCGGTCGCAGGGGCCAATACCTGACGAAGTCGGCAACTGTCCAGCGGTCGAACTCACTTTCATGCCCATCTCAGATTGCGTGATATCGAGCGGTAAGCCATCAGCTAATGTATCGACCAGGTCCCGCCAGAGGATTACTCCTTTTTAGTTTGTCAGTCGCAGAGCCCCAGTACGACTGGTGGTAGAAAGCACACGGCCGGAATCTTGGCAGCGCTGTTCACACCCACTTCGTAAGCCTGGCCGATGGGCTCGGCGCCAGAGCACCAATGCTTGACCTGCTCCAGCTCTTGCTCGGCGGGTTGTTTCAGAGACGCTTGATCTCGATACCGCGTTTTCTCAGCACGTAGCCGATCTGGCGCGGGGTCAAACCGAGCAGGCGCGCCGCCTTTGCCTGCACCCAGCCACACTTTTCCATGGCAGCAATGACCGTATCGGCATCGGGCACCCTACCACGAGTCGTGGCAGGGCCTATCGGCGCTTGCCCGTCGCCGACGGGCGGGGCGGCACAGGCGGCGGAAGGCTCGATCGTAGTCGACTTCTCTGACGTCGGCTGTCCGTTCTTCCACAGCGCCGCGGCCAAGCACTGATCCGCGTAACAGGCAAAGTCAGTTCTGAGGATTGATGGACCCGTCGCCAGAACTGCCGTCCGTTGAACGCAGTTTTCGAGCTCTCGGATGTTACCTGGAAATTCGCAGTTCATTAGCACCTCAATCGCTTCGGGAGCGAAGGTCAGCGTGTGATCATTCTCAGTATTGAAATTCTTGAGAAACTGAGCGGCCAAGAGCGGAATATCACCTCGCCTTTCGCGCAATGCCGGCACGCGTAAAGTGACGACGTTGATGCGATAATAGAGGTCTTGCCGGAACTCCTTGCGTTGAACTGCCGTTTCCAAGTCCCTGTTCGTTGCGGCAATCACGCGAACATCAACTTTAATGGTGTGGTTGCTGCCGACGCGCTCAAACTCCTGCTCCTGCAGGACACGCAGCAGCTTAGCCTGGAACGAACCTGATATTTCGCCAATCTCGTCCAGAAACAATGTGCCTTTGTCGGCAGCCTCAAAGCGCCCCTTGCGCAAACTGCTCGCGTCGGTGAAGGCACCCTTCTCATGACCGAACAAGTCAGATTCCAGAAGCGTCTCGGTGAGCGCCGCGCAATTGACCTTGATGAAGGGCTGCTTGGCGCGAGGCGAGAGCTCGTGAATGGCTTTGGCAACCAGCTCCTTGCCGGTTCCGGATTCACCTCGCAACAGGACCGTAGTCTTCGCCTTGGCCACCTTGACAAGGTGCTCACGCAGCTTGCGCAGCGCCTGACTATCGCCAAGCATCTCCTTGCTGATCTTTTTACGTTCCATTTGGCAGCCCATCCCACTCCGCCACCCGCCGGTAGAACTGCACTGGACGGTGAGCTGTGTTGTATTTCGCCATCATCATTCTCGATCTCACCTTTGTTGCTTCGAAATTTCCGGCGCGCGGACCCCCTCGGCAAATGGCAATGGCGCCTGAGCATCGTTGTCTTTCACCAGGACGAGCGTCTTCTCCTCCGTGCGGGCGCCCGCAATATGCGCGCTTGTTTGCGCAGGCCTTTACTCGACCGGTCGCCGTTCTGTCCGGCTTCTGCCGCACCGCAGCCTGCAAACCCATCCTTGACAAGAAAGGAGGGGAGTCAATCGAGCTCTCCTTGCATTCGTGCAAGGAAAATTGTCAGTTTGATAGAATTCTATCAAAACGGCAGAAACGCCCCGCCCCCAATTTGGCTGTACCTGCGGCGTTCAGCTTACGTGACGACATGTGCGGACTTGTCCCAATTGCCGTCCGAGTTGTGCGGGAAACAGTAGCCGCTGCGCTGTTCGCTTCAACCGCGTGATGCCGCTGACAGTAGAGGCGGCGGCTCGTCGAGCGAGGCTTCATTGTTCGGCTACTAAAGCGGCTGTGCTTTGGTGGGAGTTGGTTTCGCCCAAGTTCTGGGCCTGGGGGCGTCTAGCCCGTTTCGCCGCACAGGCTCCTCCCACATCGTCGAGGCCGAGAAGGAGGGACCCCACAGCCCTCCCTGTATCACAATGCCCCGCCCCTCAAGCAGCTAGATACGACAGGTGACCTCGAATGAGGCGTCTTGCATGGCTTCTACACCTGCCTGAATGCCAGAACTGCGTTCGTACCGCCCATGGCGAAGGCGTTGCTCATGGCGACGCGCACCTTGCGCTCGCGCGGCACATTGGGTGTGATGTCGAGGTCGCAAGCGGGATCTGGCTCGCGATAGTTGGCGGTCGGCGGCACGACGTCCTCTTGGATTGCCATCACGCAGGCGATCATTTCAAGCGCGCTCGCTGCGCCGAGGCAATGCGCGTGCGTGGACTTGGTGGAAGAGATGGACATCGAATAAGCGTGGTTTCCAAACACACGCTTGATCGCCGCCGTTTCAGTCTGATCATTGCTCTTGGTACCGGTGCCGTGCGCGTTGAGATAGTCGACGTCCTCGGCATTCAGCCCGGCATCGGCAAGGCAGGCGCGCATCGCCGACGCTGGCCCCTCGACAGATGGCGCGGCAATGTGGAAGGCATCGGCGGAAAGGCCGACGCCGGCGATCTCGGCAAGAATTGTGGCACCACGCCTCGTGGCATGCTCGTAGCTTTCCAGCACGGCCATGCCCGCACCCTCGCCCAGCACCAGGCCCTTCCTATCGGCGGAGAAGGGCCGGCAGGTATCGGGTGAAAGCACGCGCATTGCTTCCCATGCTTTCAGCACGCCCCATGCGAAGGGTGCGTCGCTGCCTCCGGAAACCATTACGTCGGCCCGGCCCAGCTTGATCTGGTCCACCGCCGAGGCGATCGCATGGTTGGCCGAGGCACATGCGGAGGTCACCCCGAAGACCGGCCCGCGCAAGCCGAGGCTCAAGCTAAGATGGACGGAAGCGGCGCTGGGCATCACCTTTACTCCAGTGAAGAGTTCAGCACGGATTGCGCTACCCAAAAGCAGTGAGCGGTAAGTTTGTTCTGTTGCGTACGAACCGGTAAATCCGACGCCCACTGTCGCGCCGAAGCGATGGGCATTCCCCTCGTCGCAGGAAAGTCCGGCCTGCCGCATGGCTTCGCGCGCTGCAAGCACGGCGAGCAAGCTGAAGCGGGCCATGGAGACGAGCTGCTTGCGATCGATGTCGTGCTGGGGCAGCGCCTTGATCTCAGCGCCGGTCATGCCCTCCAGGTCATGAAGCTCGGAATTGGCGATCGGGCCGATGGCGGAGCGGCCTTCGCGCATCTCTTTCCACATAGAGGCGGCCTCGGTGCCCAGTCCGCACAGGCCGCCCACTCCGGTGATAACGACGCGCCTGTCCATTCAAGCCTCCTTCGCAAGCAAGCCGCGGACGGCTTCCACGACGTCGCCGACATTCTTGAGATTGGACCAGGCATCGGCCGTGTTCATGTCGATCTTGATGCCGTAGGCCTGCTCCACATCCCAGAGGACGTCCGCCAAACCCAGCGAATCGAACCCGAGCGCGTCCAGTTCCGTGGCGATTGTTATCTCGCCGACGAATGACGCAGGCATTCCCTCACCGCTCTCCGACTCGGCGCGTTTCTTGATCAGGGCAATGACGTCCGTTGCGAATTGATCGGCCATTCTGTTTCCTGTCTTTCTTTCCCGCGTTTCGACCTGGACGCGGCTCAGTTCCTGAGGCGCGCCGCGTCGCGAAAGCCATCACGCTTGGGCAACTGACAAAACCCAATGCTCATAAAGCCGGATCAGGTCCGGCCGGTGTGTGGCGTAGGTGCAGTATGACGATGTGAGCCGCTACACGTGCGCGTCTCCCGGTCTGTCCATAGGCTCGGAAGAAGTCGGACAGTTTGACATGGCCGGTCAGTTGCAACTCCCTTTCCCAGCACTCCACTGCCCGGTAGAGCGCATGAAAAATCTCCTTTCGGGCGGTTTCTTAAGACGCTCGCCACGCCATGAGGCAGTGGGGGCATCGGTGTCCATCAGGTGCTTCTGCCCATGCAGGATTCCAGAACATTGATGAAATCGTTTGTTTCGATGAAAGGCATCCACACTTTGGATGGTTGACCACGCTTTTCAAAGATCGTGAACTACATCTCCTCGTTGTGCTCGACGCACTCCGGACAAGTAACCTCATGGGCGCGGCATGCAGGATTAACCGAGCCCAGCCGGTCATGAGTGCGGCCGGCGCTCGGCTGCTCGATTTATTTGCGCGATAAGCTCGCGACCATGTCCGCGGAGGTATTCAAACTTAACGCTGCGTCCGGGAGCTCTTGCCCTCCAGTTTGCGACGCTCCCCCGCCCATCCAGTGATCGTTTATTTCGTCGGATAGTTTGACCCGGCTCTACCGAATCGCCGCTTCAGGATCATTCTTTCCGATTTCGTCACGCTCGTATTTCTGCCGCGTCCTACACCGATTGGGCGCGAACAAAACTGAGCGCCTTGGAACCCGAACCCGTGCGTCGTGACCGGGAGCATCCGGGGCGAACTCATCCGCTCGGGGGCATCGCATCACCGGACGGCGACAGGCACGGTCGACCGGCATCTCGGCATCGGCTGGGAATTCGTCCATGGTCTGCATTGGCGACGACGCTTCCTGAGGCCACGTAGCCCTTATGCCAAGCTGGGCGCCCGGGTCGAGCGCGTAATGACGACAATTGCTTCGCTGCAGGTCAAACGCTTTCCGGGCCACCTGCAAAGTCTTCACCCGGCCGTACAGCGCCCAAGACCACTGATGTGATCGACAAGAGCCTTTTTGATAAATCTGCGCTATTCTCCTGTCGCGCACGGACGACCGCGTGGCGAAGAGCAGGGTCCGAGATGAGAGCCCTGCCGCGCAGCTTCTATCGTCGCGCCTCGTTTGCGGCATCCGTGCCTACCCTCTTCGGACCTCGTGGGTTCCAACCGGCGACGAGGCGTGCATAGGCGCCCTCGGCCTGCTCCACCCAGCGGCGCTCTTCTTCCCGGTGGCTCTTTATGTTGTAGGCGTGCGCTCCCTTTTGGCCGCGCACAGCCTTGCTCCCGGCCTTGAGTTCCACATCGCGCAAGCTTCTTGGCATGCAGGGAGGGTCGAGCCCACGCGTAACTCTCGCCCTTCTCAACAGATGACAGATCACGACAGAGAGTTTGCGTGCGGTTGCCACGGCCGCGACATGCTGTCCGCGCCGGGCTCGCACGCCGCAGGGAGAAGGCTCGCAACGGTCCGGGAGCACGAGCGGCCGCCCAGGCCGCCTCGACGAGCATGCCGCGCGCATGACCACGGCCCTGCTTGGTGATCCGCCCATGGTAGGCCGGACCTGGCCGGACTGCTGGACGCTTGGGTTCAACCCGAGATAGGTCACGAGCTTCTGCGGATCGTCGAAGCGCGACACGTCGCCGATCGCCGCCCTTCATCGCCAGCGCGACGGTGATGTCGACGCCGGGAATGGTCATCAGCCGCTTCACGCCTTCATCCTCGAGAGCCGAGCGGACAAGATCGCGTTCGATGACCTGGAGGTCTTCGCCCAATCGGTCGAACTCGCGCAGATGCCCATCGATCGCGAGGCGCTCGTCCTGCGGTACGACCTGCTCGATTAACCAGGTCCGACCCTTGGCGCCGCACAGGTCAGCATGCGGGCAGGACGGATCAGGTGGCTATGAAGGATCGACTGGATGACGCTCTTCAATCGAGATCTCTGTCGGACAATCTGATTGCGCCGTGTCACCTGTCGACGCAGAGCCTGCGTCGGCTCGTCCGCAATCCAGACTTCTGGCAAGAAGCCGCTGGCATAGAGCTGCGCAAGAACGTCGGCGTCGATCGTCGTTTTGATCTTGGCATAGGCAACGATAAACACCTGTTTCGGCTTGGCGATCCCCACCTTCTTCACATGCGGCGCAACCACAGCTGCAGCGGACGTCGCGTTGCCGGTGGCCTCGATCACCCCGACATCGTTCGGCGACAGCTTCGCGGCGAACGCCGCCAGCAGATCGCGCCGCATGTCGACGCGGCCGAGTCGCCTGAGCCTGCCCTCCTCCCATGCCACTGCTTCGGCGAAGGCGCGGTGAATATCCAGTCCGATGATAAGCATGCCCGTTCCTCCTTCTTGGCTCGGTCAAAGACGGGAGCTGGCGGGCAACACGACATCTACTGATCCGCGCTCGCAGCGCATCCGGGAAAGTCGCGAGGGGCGGCCATGTAACGAGCTCGGGCTCTCAGCCCACGGTCTATTGACGGCCTGCCTGCACCTTTGTGCTCCCGGTGCCCCACGTCCCGGATGGGCTCACCATAAGGGCGTTCCAAAACAAGAACAGCAGGACGAGAAGGCACCACAGATCACATACCGGATAGCGGCAAGGCCAAGCGCTTCGTTCAGATAGGCTTGCGCCAATGGGCTTAGGCCGAGCCTACAACAGCTCTCAAAAACGCTGCCGGACTGCTGCATTGGCTCGCCGATACAATTGGCACAGGCCTCACGGCAGCTTAGGATCAAACCGCCCATCAGTCGCCTCGGACTGGAAAGGTGCACCCTATTAGGTTCCACGCCTAGCTAGGTCGGGGCCGCCGAAGACGCTGGTTGATAGACCGGCGCCATCGGCCCGGCGTTTCAAACTGCCAATCTCTGACCTGCACAGTACGAACGATTGCTCGCTTCGGCAGATCACGCGGCTCATATGTCGGACCTTAACGTCATCCATCATAAACTTTTTGCGACAAAAGATTGCAAGAATGCTAAATTGTTAAAGTCGTTTGTTTCGGTTAAAGGCATCCATCCCATGGATGGCTGATGACATGCGTTTCAAAGGACTTGATCTAAATCTCCTCGTTGTGCTCGACGCACTCCTGACGGAGCGTAATCTCTCGGCGGCGGCACGCAGGATTAACCTGAGTCAGCCCGCCATGAGTGCGGCCGTCGCCCGACTGCGCGATTATTTCCGCGATGAACTGTTTACGATAAGAGGTCGCGAAAGATTTCTAACCCCGCGTGCGGCAGCATTTGCCCCCGCAGTTCGCGACGCTCTCCAGCACATCCAGTGCTCGATTATTTCTTCGGATCCGTTTGACCCAGCTCGAGCCGATCGCCTCTTCAGGATCATTCTTTCCGATTTCGTCACGCTCGTGTTTTTCGAAAAGCTTGTGGAGCGTATTTCACGGGAAGCCCCCGCCGTCAGCTTCGAACTGCTGCCTGTCGACGATAGCCCCGATGAGCTTCTCCGGCGCGGTGACGTCGATTTTCTAATTCTACCGGATATGTTCACGTCGAGTGTGCATTCAAGCGTTGCGCTGTTTGACGAGAAGCTCGTGTGCGTAGGCTGTCCCACAAACAAGCAGCTGCCACAGCAGCTTACATTCGAGAGATACATGTCGATGAGGCACGTCGCGGTCAGGTTCGGGCGTACGATGAAGCCGTCTATCGAGGAATGGTTTTTGCTTGAGCATGGCCTTAAGAGACGTGTCGAGGTCGCCGTGCAGGGCTTCAGCATGATTCCACCTATGGTGTCCGGCACAGCTCGTATAGCGACCATGCCCTTACGGCTGGTCAGGCATTTCGAAAAAACGTTCCCCCTGCGGGTTATCGAACTTCCGCTGCCATTTCCCACATTCACCGAGACCCTCCAATGGCCGGCCCTCCACAATAGCGATCCGGCAAGCATCTGGATGCGGGAGATAATGATACAGGAGGCATCTCGGATGGCTGCCCCGCTGTGAACCCACGGAAAATTCAGGCGCACCTATAGTCACTACTCCTGTCACCATCTACTTTGACGACAATAGCCCTCGCCGGATAAAGTCGATGCTGGCGGCAAGTGCGCCTGCGAGATCGTCCAGAGAATGGACTTCCTCGACCAGCTCGAATGAGAAAGGTCCCGCGTAGCCGCCATCCAGCAGCGCCTGAATCTGGCTGCCATTGTCGGAACCTGCAAGAAAGCGATCGGGGTAAATCCAGAAGGTCGGGTCGTTTACGCTTGAAATGTGCACCAGGCCGGTAAGCTCGCAGAACAGGCATGTCTCCCCGGCCAGGGTGTGGTGGAACGTGTCGTGCACGAGGCGAAAGACGGACTGGCCATCAACCGCGGCAACGGCCTCGGCCGCTTCCTTCTTTGATCGAAGCGAGCAGGTTCGGAAACCCAGCGGCTCGATGAGACCGATCAGACCCCGCGACTGGAGGATTGGCTTGATCTCGTTTAGAGCGAAACGAAGATTGTCCTGGCGCTCGCTATTGGTGGGCCACGAGCTGCGGTTGGCCGGCACCAACACGAGCGTCTCCGCCCCGCACGCCGTCGCATAATCGGCGAGGTTGCTTGCCTCGGCCTGACGCGTTGGAGTCCAGTCGTTGAACCGCTGCAAGGCGTTGACAGAGATGATCGTGACGCCCGCTTCGGTAGCGGCCAACCGAACGTCCGCAGCCGGAATGCCGCGTGCGACAGGATTGCTGAAATGAGGGTAACGGATTTGGACGTCGGTCAGGCCTTGGTCACGGGCAAGCGCGAAAAGCGCACTGACGTCAAGGCGGGGCGCCGCCATGTGATCGAGTGCAAAGCGGGGCGATACCTGGCGCATTGCTTGACTTTCCTTCCATGAAGCGCGGCTGCCATTTCGGCATCCGGCTTCTTTCAAGACGGAACCACGCCGGTTCACAGATCGGACAGAGACGGCCGAGTCAATCGAGCTTTCCTTTCATCGGTGAAAGGAAAATGGGCGCTCATGATAGAAATCCATCAAGGTCAAATATTTTCCGGAAGATAAATGTCGAACGGCAGAAATGTCTGCCCCGGGCTCTCCGCGACGCCGGCTTTGATGGCCCGCTCCATTGCCATTATCAGCTCCTGGCAAAGTCGGCGCATTGGCGTGCCGACCGCCATCGTCAAGATGTCATCCGCAAGCGCCCCACGTGACTGCGGCGTCATTTCACTCACGATCGCGACGAGATCCTGACCGCTCCCCTCTTCTCGGAGCGCGGAAATTGCCCCCTCTATCCCCCCGCCGGCCATATAGAAGCCGACGAGCTCTGGTTCCCGCTGCATAAGATCCAGCAATTTTTCGTAAGTGAGCTGCCGTTCATCAAGGTTCACGAGCGCATCAAGCACCTCGAATTTTGGCGCGTTCTCACGAAAATACGCACGAAAGGCCGTTTCCCGCGTCGCATGCGCCTGGAAGCGATGGCTTCCGACAAACACCGCCACCTTGCCGGGCCGTTTTGCGGCCTTGGAAAACACCCAAGCGGCAGTCCGTCCGACCTTGCTGTTGTTGAGGCCGATGTAGCCCTCGCGCACGCCATCGGCGAAGTCGGATAGCAGCGAAAATACCGGGATACCTTTCGCCTTGAGCTCCTCGACTGATGCTGTGATTTTCGGGTGATCGGCCGCCACCATGGCGATCGCCTGGCAGCGGCTCCCAAGGTCCTTAAGAAGCGGGAGCAGGTCACGCGGCAAATGTGACTGCGCGAACTCGATGATCGGAAGGCCGTGGAAGGATTTAGCCATACTGACCGACTCTTCGATCTTGCGAGCGAAATCTTGGTAGAAATCGTGGGTAGGTTTTCTCAAGATGAAGCCCAGCTTGTAGTGCGGCAGGTGCTGCTGCAAGCGCTGTTTGATGAGACCGGCAGCATGATAGCCGATCGCGTGCGCGGCCGCATGGACCCGCTGGGCGGTCTCCTCTCGCACCGGAAGGCGGACGTTCAGAACCCGATCGACTGTTGCTACGCTGACTCCGGCTTCGCGGGCGAGATCGGCTATTGTGACGCGCTTTCCCCTAGCGATTCTGATCGGCCGGTCCTCCATCATCCGGTGCGCTCCCGCGACGGCTTGGGGCGGCAAGCTGAAATAGTTCCCCCACCCCGCGGATAGCGCATTCGACGAACAGCGCTCCATGCGCACCCAGATGAGTCTCCGTGAACCGTTCGTTTGCTTAGGGGCTTCATGGTGTTGTATTACTCACTGCGTTAGTACTCTATTTCCAGCGCTCTTTGGAGGCTGGCAATTCGACTGTTGTGTCAAGGCCGCTACTTACACGTCGCGCTGTTGCGATCTTGCTTGCGGGGAGCCAGTTTGATGTAACCCTAACCGCGGAAAGCGGTTTCCATCCGTGACTGGTCCAATTCGCCTTCCCAGCGAGCGACAACGAGCGATGCCACCGCATTACCGACTAAATTCGTCAGCGCGCGGCATTCCGACATGAAGCGGTCCACGCCAAGAATTAGAGCCATTCCGGCAACGGGAACACTCGGCACGACAGAGAGAGTAGCGGCCAATGTGATGAAGCCGGCGCCGGTGACGCCTGCCGCACCCTTCGAGGAAAGCATCGCAATTAGCAGCAGGAGGATCTGATCGGCAATTGACAAATCTGTGTTCGTCGCCTGGGCGATGAAGAGGGCGGCGATCGTCATGTAGATATTGGTACCGTCCAGATTGAATGAGTATCCAGTAGGGATGACGAGACTTACGACCGAACGGGCGGCGCCGGCCTTCTCCATCTTCTCCATTAGCGAGGGCAGCGCGGCCTCCGAGGAGGACGTTGCCAGGACAAGCAGCAGCTCGTCCTTGATGTAGCGGACGAGAGAAAAGATCGAGAAGCCGTTGTAGCGGCAGACCGCGCCGAGAACCCCGAACACGAAGAGGAAGGCGGTAAGATAGAACGTCGCGACCAGTATCGCGAGGTTGGCCACCGAACCGATTCCGTATTTGCCGATCGTAAAGGCCATTGCGCCGAAGGCGCCGATGGGTGCAGCCTTCATCAGAATGCCGACGAGCTTAAAAATGGGGGCGGTAAGCGCCTGGAGAAAGGTAACGACCGGCCTGCTCGTCTCTCCGGTCATCGCCAAAGCAATGCCGAACAGGACCGAGAAGAACAGGACTTGCAGGATGTCGCCTTCCGCGAAGGCACTGGCAATCGTTGACGGGATGATGTTCATCAGGAAGCTGGTCACGGACTGCTCGTGAGCCGTGGCCACATAGCCCTTAACGGCTTGGACATCGAGCGAGGCCGGATCGATGTTGAGGCCGGCGCCAGGTTGAACGATATTCGCGACAATCAGTCCGACAACGAGTGCAAGTGTCGAGAAGGTGAGGAAATAAACCATCGCCTTGGCGGCAACTCGGCCGACCTTCTGCAGATCGCTCATGCCGGCAATGCCGGTCGCAATTGTCAGGAAGATGACAGGTGCGATAATCATCTTGACGACTTTGATGAAGGCATCGCCGAGCGGCTTCAGGCTCTGGCCGGTTTCCGGATAGAGGTAGCCAATTGCGGCTCCCAGGACTATGGCGGCAAGCACCTGCACGTAGGTCCGGGCAAAATGGGGCTTGCGGGGCGCTGCGATCGCGCGGGGGACTCTTGGAACCAACACCGTTTCTCTCTCCCTGACCGGATCGGGGTGGGGGCTCCTCCTTCTCCCATGCTGCGCTCCGGTCGAGCGCTGCTGTCATCTCGGAGCAAGCGCCGTGCCAACTGGAGGCCTGTCCCGTCCAGCGAGATTGGTGCGGGTTGCGCACTGGAACCCTCCACCTTTGCCGGAATTTGCACTCAAGGCTCGCCAAAGATCGCGTCTGAAGAAGTGCTTCGCCAGAGAGGGAATTGACCAGGTCGCCTTGCGGCCGTGTCTTTGATGTCTGCCGCAGATCGACTGCCGGCCGATATCTCTGTCGTCTTGGTGACTTTGGTTTGTCAGTTTTGCGACGGAATGCGCGCAAACTGCAGGATATCCTACACGCCCATCAGAGCACGCGGTACAAGCGATTAAGCGTAGGAGCGCATTGAATCTCCGAGGTCAAAAAATCTTGAATAAGGTCCCCGTGCGAAGTGAATCCGCAACTCGTCAAAGTTCTCCACCGTTTGATCCAGCGGTCGCGTTTCCTGGCGCTGCAGGATGGCGTTATCTGATGGCTCAAGCGCTGGAACGCCCAGGAAATCCCAAACCGCTCCCAGGCATTGGGCAGGTTCGTGAAGTAGGCTCTCGTATTCCATTACAAGCAGGTTGGTCGACGTGAAGGAGTCCATAACGCGAGCGTGAAAATCGTCGGCGGCTTTGAAATAAGCCTCACAGTCGGCGATTGACAACCTGACGCTCGGTGGCCGAGCGGTATCGTTGTCCCAGCTGAACTTCAGCCAGTGACCGCTTTCCCTGGCCTGCACAAAGGATCGGAGCGATTCCAATACGTTTCGGCGAACAACAAGGATGACCTTGAGTGCTGGCCAACGAGCCAGTTCCGCAAAGAATGCGGGACGCTCGCGAAACTGAGGTTCATTGATCTTGCATCCAAGATGCGTCACATTCTTGTAGTCGCGCATAGGGCAGCGCACATAGGCAAGCTCAAGAAGCTCGCGATCCGTGCCTAGCAGGCGATCAGTGCTGGGCCAATTGGGATCATATTCGTTTAGCAACTCACCGTTACTCAAAACGGTCGGATGCTCGTTTAGCAATTCTTCTAAATAGTGTGTTCCGGTCCTTGGCATAGCAAGGATCACAAAAGGCTCAAGAGTTGCTTCGTTGTGGGTCATTGCATGTGTATCCAACTAAATAATGGCCGCGACGGTCTGTGGACGCGCACAAGAAGCTTGGCTGCTATCGATTGAACGCTCCGGGTGGGTCCGCGCCTCACCATCCAGCCTGTTCTTCGAGGTGTGGTCGCGAAGCTGGGCGGGTGCCTGCAGCGGCTGGGTGGCGCCCGGCTTCGGCGTTGTACCACTCGCGATTCCTAGCATACGCATGCCTCCGGGCCGCTGTGGGCAGTTTGCATCCGGCATTGCGGACCTCCTTCTGGTTAATGGGTGTAAGCAAGCGTCAACGCATTAGTCGTCGATGAAACAGTCCAGCCGACAGAAAAAAAGGCAATACAGCGAACATGCAAAGTGCGCCTATATGCAGCCCTACATTGTCGCCCAGGCGGCCGAGCATCACCGGACGGATTAGCTCGATAGAATTCGCCAGGGGCGAGAAGGCCGCAATCTGCTGAAACACTCCTGGCAATTGGCCGACTGGAAAAACCGCGCCCGAAAGGAACAGCATGGGTGTGATGACAAGCGTCTGATAGAAAATAAAATAGTGATAACTGGGCGCGAGCGCGATGACGAGCATGGCCAGGCTCGCAAAGGCGAATCCGGTGAGAGCGACGACCGGTAGCACGTAGAGAACCGACGTCCACGCGGCATAACCTAGCGCGGCCGCAACAATCGCAATTGTCGTACCGGCCAGAAAAGCCTTTGTGGCTGCCCAGGTCAATTCACCGAGAACGATGTCGCCGAGGGTAAGTTGTGTGTGCAGGATTGCTTCCCAAGTGCCCTGATCGCGCATTCGACCGAAAACCGCGTAAATTGTTTCGAAGGTTGATGCTGTCATCGCGCTCGTCGCAACCATGCCGGCTGCCAGAAAGGCGATGTAGGATGCACCTTCGATGCGGCCTACCAACAGTCCAAGGCCAGTGCCGAGCCCGAAAAGGTAAATCATCGGATCAGCAAGGGTGCCGAGCATTGAAGCAAATGCCACCTTCTTCCATGCCAGATGATTGCGGCGCCACACCGCCATCCAGTTCCAGGCGTTGGCGGGTAGAGCGGCCGCAAAACGTTCACCCATTGCTCACTTCTCCATCTCACGTCCGGTTAACCGCAAGAAAACGTCCTCCAGACTGGGTGGACGCTCTAGAATACGCAGACCCGCTCGACCGCGAAGCTGGATGCGCACATCCTCCGGCTCAGGCGCATAGCAAAAGAGCGTCTCGCCGCTTACCTCGACACGCTGAACGTACGGTCTGATCAGCGAAATCAGCTCCTGTGGATTACCGCCGAAGATCTCGATCACGTTGCACCCAATGTACTCGTCGATCAGCGCATGAGGACTGCCCTCGGCGATCTTGCGTCCCCGCTCGAGAACACACAGCCGATCACAAAGCCGCTCAGCCTCTTCCATGAAATGGGTGGTCAAAATGATCGTTTTTCCGCTCGCCAGCAGGAAACGAAGTCGCTCCCAGATCAGATGGCGGGCATGCGGGTCGAGGCCGGTCGTGGGCTCATCCATCACAAGCAACTGGGGGTCGTTGATCAGAGCACGTGCCAGCGTCAGGCGCCGCTTCATCCCGCCGGATAGCAGGCCGACACGTGAATCCGCCTTGCTCTCAAGGCGAGCGAACTCGAGCAGCCGTGGGATGACGGCGTTGATCTCTCTTGTACTCATGCCGAAGTAGCGCCCGAACACCAACAGGTTCTCACGTACCGTAAATTCCAGGTCGAGATTGTCGAACTGCGGGACCACGCCTATGCCCTTGCGGGCCAAGCGGCTGCGTGCCGGCACTGGTAGACCGAGGACTGTTATATCACCCGCGTCAGGCCGGGTCATACCGAGGAGCATACGCGCAATCGTGCTCTTGCCTGCGCCGTTAGGCCCCAGCAGACCGAAGCACTCTCCCGATGCAACGGTGAAGGACAGCCCGTCCACAACGAGCTTGTTTCCGAATAATTTGGTTACGCCGGTAAGGTCGATTGCTACATTGGACATGCGTCTATCTCAAGCGGAATGAGTCCGATTGGCCACCGGCAGCTTACTTGCGAATTCTGGTTCAGAGCAGGCCACCGCCTTGAGATGACACCTTTGGAAAGTCGCGGCCGGAGCGACGTGTGTATCGCTTCCGCCAAAGAATAACGTCAAGATGCCACGTGTCGCTTCCACATAGTCCCCGTTCTGACCATAGGTAACTCGACAAGCTTCACCCCGTGTCGACTGACACAACTTACTCGGTCACTCGGCGCTGCAAGGCCGTCAGACTTCACTAGCTGTGAGCGAAAGATCTGCAGTATGAAGTGACTCCGCAATTCCAGAATTGCCCGCAGCATTTGCTCCGCCAAGCGGCATCGCGCTTGTGATTTCCTTTGTGCTGCTGTTGGGCAGGGGAACACTTTTACGCGACAGCCAATCGCTATTGCTCAATGTACACAGGGCGTAAGCCTTCAAGGGGATCAACAGGAATATCCTGATTAACGCGTGCATTGAATAGCCGATGAATCGAAGCTGCCGAGTGCGGAAAGATAACACCGTAGATCTGATTATGGTCATCGTGACAATAGCCAGCACCGTCCACCAATTTACTGTATGTGAAAATAGTAACTCACCGAGCGCCGTTACTACCGCGATGCCGAGCAACAATGGGCCGAGATTCTCTCCCATCACATCCAAAGTTAGATAGCGATCCAGGCCACGCAGTAGACCTCGCGCAAGCATCGTGTCCCGGAAAGTGCTTCGTGCCCAGCGGAGTTGTTGGCGCAAATAAGGTCCCATCTTGTCCGGAACGACTGTCGCCGCGACGGCACCTGGAACGTACTCGGTTCGAAAGCCTGCTTTCAGCATGAGGATCGTAAGATGACGGTCTTCACCGAAGTCGCTTGGTTTCCCCCTGAACAGCTGCGTCTCGTATTGATCCAGCAGAGAAAGGAGACAAGACCGGCGGTACATTGCACATGGGCCGCAGCAGCACATGACCGCACCAAAGCGACCTTGCGCCGCGCGCTCCTCATTGCAAGCCAGCCAGTATTCCATATCGATCAATCGGGTCAACCAAGTGTCGCTGCGGTTGTATGCCGTCAGCTGGCCCATGGCCGCTCCGACCATGGAATCCCGCATTTTTACTGCAAGCTTCGTGATGACGTCGGACGCAAGTGTCGTGTCAGAGTCGACGCTGAGCACGAAATCTCCAGATGAGCGGCGGATGGCGGCGATCTGCGCCTTGCGTTTGCCAACATTTTCGCGGAGCAGAATGAAATTGAATCTCGGGTCGCCCTCGTAGGCGTGATGTACCGGGATGACGGCATTACGATTTCCAGAACCGTCGTCAACCAGATAGACCTGAAATGTTCCGGAGTAATCTTGATTTGCAATGGAAGCTAAACACGCCGCGAGTGTGCGCGGGTCCTCATTGTAGCAGGGGATAATGACATCCACGCTCGGCCAACGGTCGGATCCGAACAAGCTTTCCGACGGCGGCGTAACATTTTCCGGTTGGGAGTAGACCGCTTGCATGCCTCTGTAAACAGTCGAGAGCACCGCATAAGACGAAACGGCAACAGTACTGGCTGTGGTGAGAAGGTCCATAGGATCTCTGTTTGTTCAGGGATGTTGAGGAAGTGATCGGATTACAAATCCGCGGCCGTGCAATTCTGGAATTAGGCGTGACAACGCTGTCACCGTCTGGTCGCGCAGACTGGCTTGATTGCCTGGTTGCAATTCGTCGGGAGCGCACCCGTCGTGCAACAGCACGATTGCGCCCGGCCGGATATCGGCGAGCACTCTGTCGACGATGGCGTCAACGCCGGGGCGAGACCAGTCGCGTGGATCAATGGACCAATGGACGGGCGCCAATGCCTCACCCGCTAATGCAGCGATTACTTCTTCGGTCCAGATGCCATAGGGTGCACGAAAGTACCGAACCATGGCCTGCGGGCAAGCCATCCCTATGACTCTGTTTGCCTCAACTATCTGGCAGTCGACTTCGACGGACCCGCATTTAGCTAGGTCCGGATGAGTCATCGTGTGGTTGGCTATACCGTGGCCGTCTGTAATAATTCGGCGAACGAGTTCCGGCTCGTCGGCCGCGTAGGCCCCAACAACGAAGAAGGTCGCCGGCACCTGATGTTGCGCCAGCACATTGAGTATCTGCGGTGTGAAAAATGAATTGGGACCGTCGTCAAACGTCAGATAGACGCTGCGCTCTGCAATGCGATCGGCATTGTCACTCTGCCCTTCGCATATGTAGTCCAGAGGCTTCATAGTTCCGGACCGTTCCGGTCGATCAGGGTACCAGACGGCCACTCGTCCATCGAGCGTCCGATCGGCGAAACCAACACGAGTACGTCTTCCAGGCGCGTGGGCGGCAGGTCGGGATGCACATCTGGACGGGTCGACCGTACGCGAACGCCCGACACAATGTTCGCGAGGCCGGCTCTGCAGAATCTTTCGACATGGTTTCGCAGCGCGTGCCGAACCGTGCCGAAAGCGAATGGAACACCCAACTGATGGAGCACTGGGTACGCCACGCGCATCGAAAAACCGATTCCGAGCCCTTCAAGATCCGGACGAACCGCGTACAGGCCCAATTCAGCGACGATCAAGTCGACCTCGCCAACTTTGATGAAGCGCCGCAGCATGCCGATGTGAGCCGCTACCCCATGCGCGTCGTAGCCGATTGCGCGGAATTCCGGCCTCGCGCCGGCCCAACTGCGGCCGCCTTCGAATGGCTCCGCGTTGAAGGCGCCAGTCCGTCCATAGGTCTTTCGAAAAAAGTCGGAGAGTTCGACATGGTCGGCCAGTTGCAGCTCATTTTCCCAGCACAACTTCCACTCGACATTCGGACGCATGGAAGACCTCACCTTGTAGCTGTCTGGTTGAGATAAATGTCCAAGCATTGATTAAATAATTGGCGTCGCGCCAACGGGGCGTAACTTGTGGGGACCGCCGAAAGACCAAGCCGCAATGCAGATGCGACTGACTTTGTACGCCCCGCACACCAGATGATGCTCCTCAGATCCAACGCAACCATCGGAACTACCTATCTTTCCAACTTGAAGCGCTTCTATGGGACCTGCAGCAAAAACGGTAAAATCCTTTGTTTAGATGAAAGGTATCCACGCTTTGGATAACTGGGCGAATGCGTTCCATATGGCTGGTCAATTATCGTCGTCACGCTCGAGGCACTTCTGACGAAGCGCAAAGCTCACGCCCGCGGCACGCGCGGCCGTTGCCGGGCCGCGCGATTATCTCCGTAAGAGCCGAGTGGAGCTCAGACACGACGATTGATCAGAATCTGATTCGCGGGTTCAGTATCTCTTTCGTGTATCCAGCTCTGGGCTGTCCTTTGGCGGGAGTTAGGTTCGCCCAGGTTCTGAGCCTGGGGCGTTGGCCCGTTCGCCGCGCAGGCTCCTTCGCACATCGTCGAGGCCGAGAAAGAGGGGCCACACAGCTCCCCCTGTACTTTCCACCACCCGACACCAGCGCTCACCCAGGGCGCCGGCCTTGCTCACCTCAACGGATAGCGCACTCGCGCCGCTTCACGATTAAAAGAATTCTACAAGCAAGATGCCTGTTTGATCGAGAGACGTCCGCTGCCAATTCCCGCATCGCAGAGGCAGCCAATAGCGCTCGCTTTACATAGTGGTCCGGCAAGCAGCTAGATACGACAGGTGACCTCAAATGAGGCGTCTTGCATGGCTTCTACACCTGCCTGAATGCCAGAACTGCGTTCGTACCGCCCATGGCGAAGGCGTTGCTCATGGCGACGCGCACCTTGCGCTCCCGCGGCACATTGGGTGTGATGTCGAGGTCGCAAGCGGGATCTGGCTCGCGATAGTTGGCGGTCGGCGGCACGACGTCCTCTTGGATTGCCATCACGCAGGCGATCATTTCAAGCGCGCTCGCTGCGC
>NZ_RZPF01000089.1:0-12852 GCF_004022735.1 Mesorhizobium sp. M7A.F.Ca.AU.001.01.1.1 | reverse complement strand
GTTGATGGCCTCCAGCACCATTTCGGAGGCTTTTCGCGTCGCCACCTTGGTTGCCTTCTCGACATGTTCGCGACGAAAGGCTTCGAGCGCGTCGAAGACCGTGTCGGCCAGTTCGGCGGCGACGGCGTTTTCAAAAGCCTCGCGTCGCGGCGAGGCGGCAAGCCGCTGCTCCCAGGCGCGCCGCATCGCTTCGCCGCGACCGGCAATCTCGCGCCAGGCGAAAAGGATATCATCCGGCACCTCGAACGGCGCGTGGGCCCAGCCGATGTTTTCGCGTGTCGCGGCGATCTCTGCTTCACCCAGCGGTGCGCCGTGCGTCTTTTCCGAACCGCCGAGATTGGGGGCACCCATGCCGATCACTGTGCGGCAGGCAATCAGCGATGGCCGATCCGACCGCCGCGCCGCCTCGATTGCCGCGGCGACTGCTGCCATGTCGTGCCCGGCGACACTTTGGACATCCCAGCCGGCGGCCTTGAAGCGCGCCGGCTGGTCCATCGACGTGGAGAGGGAGGTCGGCCCGTCAATGGAAATCGCATTGTCGTCCCAGAAGACAATCAGGCGGGAAAGCTTCAGGTGACCAGCGAGATCTATCGCCTCGTGACTGATTCCCTCCTGAAGGCAGCCGTCGCCCGCAATCACATAGGTATGATGATCGACCAGATCGGCACCGTAGCGGGCGGCAAGCATGCGTTCCGCCAGCGCCATGCCGACCGCCGTGGAAATGCCCTGTCCAAGCGGTCCGGTGGTGGTCTCCACGCCAAGCGCATGGCCGTATTCCGGATGTCCGGCGGTGCGGCTGCCCAGCTGCCGAAATCGCTGCAATTCCTCGACCTGCATGTCTTCGTAGCCGAGCAGATGATGCAGCGCGTACTGCAGCATCGAGCCGTGGCCGGCTGAAAGCACGAAACGGTCACGGTCGGGCCAGTCCGGTCTCGACGGATCGATATTGATGAAGCGGTTGAACAGCACCGTTGCGACATCGGCCATGCCCATCGGCATGCCGGGATGACCCGAATTCGCCTTTTGGACGCTGTCCATCGCCAGCGCGCGAATGGCGTTCGCCATGTCGCGCTCAGAGACGAGAGCGGTTGTGGTGACGGGCTTCAGTGCTGTTTGGCTGGTCATTGCATCCTCCTCACGACACACGGCTCTTGCGTTCAACCAATTGCAGGATGAGCGGCGTCAGGATCAGCTGCATGGCAAGATCGAGCTTGTTGCCTGGCACCACGATGGAATTTGGCCGCGACATGAACGAGTCGTGGATCATCGACAGCAGATACGGAAAATCGATGCCGCGCGGATTGGCGAAGCGGATAACCAGCATCGATTCGTCGGGTGTCGGAATCCAGCGCGCGATGAACGGGTTGGACGTATCGACGATCGGCACGCGCTGGAAGTTGATGGCGGTCTGCGAGAATTGCGGGACAATGTAGCGGACATAGTCGGGCATCCGGCGCAGGATCACGTCCATCACCGCCTCGGTGGAATAGCCGCGTGTCGAACGGTCGCGATGGATCTTCTGGATCCATTCGAGATTGATGACCGGCACGACGCCGATCTTGAGATCCGCATGCTTGGCCAGATTGATCGTGTCGGTGACGACACAGCCGTGCAGCCCCTCGTAGAAGAGCAGGTCGCTGGGAGCGAATTCGCGCCATTCGGTAAAGGTTCCCGGTGGCGTGCCGTGCTGCTTTTCCTCTTCCTCATCATGAATGTAGGTGCGGGTCTTGCCGGTTCCGCGACGGCCATATTCCGCGAACACCTCTTCGAGAATTCCGAGTTCGTTGGCCGCGGCATTGAAATGGGTGAAGTTCGGGTTGCCGGCCTTTTCCTCCTCGGCCACCTTTGCCTTCATCGCCGCGCGGTCGTAGCGGTGAAATGCGTCGCCTTCGATGAAAGCGGCCTCGATGTTCTCGCGCCGGAAAATCAGCTCGAAGATGCGCTTGACCGAGGTCGTGCCGGCGCCCGACGACCCGGTGATGGTGATGATGGGGTGCTTGGCTGACATGGTGCAGCTCAGGCTCTGAACAGGCCGCGGCGGCTGAACAGCGGCGCACGCTCACCGATGTTGCTCGGCTCTGTGTGGTAGCGCGTGATGCGCGCGACTTCCCGCGCCGACCCGAAGATCATCGGCACGCGCTGATGCAGGCTCTCGGGCTCGATTTCCAGGATGCGGGTGATCGCGTCGGTGGCGGCACCACCAGCCTGCTCTATGAGATAGGCGATCGGGTTGGCCTCGTAGACGAGGCGCAGCCGTCCCTGACCATAGCCCTTGCGCCGATCGCCGGGGTAGAGAAAAACGCCGCCGCGCATCAATATGCGGTAACAGTCGGCGACCAGAGAGGCGATCCAGCGCATGTTGAAATCCTTCTCGCGCGGTCCTTCGGTGCCCTCCAGGCAGTCGTCGACATAGAGCCGCACAGCCTCGTCCCAGTGCCGGTAGTTGGCGGCGTTGATGGCGAACTCCTGAGTGCGTTGCGGAATGATCCGGCTTTCATAGGCCTGGACGAAGGTGCCGAGCCTTGTCGAGAAGACGAAGACATGCGTGCCGCTGCCGAGCGACAGGACGAGTGCCAGCTGCGGCCCATAGATGAAGAAACCGGCGCCTAGCTGGTTCACGCCCGCCTGCAAGAAAGAGGCGGCCGGATCAGCGTCCGGCGCGCCAGTTGCGGTCAGGAGCGAGAAGATCGTTCCGATCGACACGTTGGTGTCGATGTTGGAAGAGCCGTCGAGCGGGTCGATCGCAATGGCGAGTGGCGCTTGCCTGTCGAGCAGGACTGGCTGCTCCAGCTCCTCGGAGGCGTAAAGCGCCACCGGCGCACGGCGCATGGCGTCGAGGAAGATGTCGTCGGAGAAGACGTCGAGATCCTTCTGGACGTCGCCGTCGGCATTGGCGCCACGGGTCTCGGCAAAGGCGGCGCCGAGCACCCCTTGGTTGATGGTGTTGCGGACCTTGATGGCGGCCTGTGTCAACTGACGGACGGTCGTCACAACGGCCGAGCGGAATTCGTCTGGCTGGCCGAGATAGGAGTTCAGAAAAGCGTCGAGCGTTGCCGCTGGCATCGTAACCTCCCCTCCGGCCGCATCTCCTCGGAGCGGCTGGACTGGAGGAATGGAAACAAACGTCACACGATAAGTAAAATTCAATAACTTTACCTGGTCAGTAAAAATAACTTAGTATGCGACATGAGAAACCTCACGCTCAAGCATTTCAAGACCGTCCAGGCAATCATCAAGTGCGGCAAAATTGTCAGCGCAGCCAAGATGTTAGGCCTGTCTCCTCCAGCGCTGACAATCCAACTGCGACAAGTGGAGGAAGAATTCCAGCTGGCTCTGTTCGACCGAACGTCGGACGGCATGCGTCCCACTGCCGCAGGTCTGGCTTTCGTCGAGACAGCGCAGGTTATCGAGGAGCATCTCGGTTTGCTCGAAGACAAGATGGATGCCATCAAGGGCGTACGCACCGGCAGCTTGAGGCTCGGCGTCGTTTCCACAGCCAAATATTTCGCGCCGCGGCTGATGGCTGCGTTCATGAAGGACCATCCCGACATCGACATGCGGCTTGCCATCGGCAATCGTGCCCAGACGATCGACAACCTCAGGAACCACGACATCGATATCGCGCTGATGGGGCGTCCGGCGAAAGAGGTTCCGGTGCGTGCTTCGGTCTTCGGTGATCATCCGCTGGTCATCATCGCGCCGCCCGACCATCCCTTGGTGGCGGCGCGCGATATCTCCAAGGAGCGGATTGCCGAGGAGCATTTCCTTATTCGCGAGCCCGGCTCCGGAACCCGTATCTCGTTGGAAATATTCCTGAGCGACGTGCCTGGGCGCATCGACGACCTCGGTGTCGAGATGGCCTCGAACGAAACGATCAAGCAGGCGGTGATGGCTGGTCTGGGCATCGCCTTCATCTCTGCTCACACCATCGCTGCGGAAACCGAGGCAGGCCGGCTTGTCATCCTCGACGTTGTCGGCATGCCGATCCGCCGACAATGGTTC
Organism: Mesorhizobium sp. M7A.F.Ca.AU.001.01.1.1; assembly: GCF_004022735.1. NCBI lineage: Bacteria > Pseudomonadati > Pseudomonadota > Alphaproteobacteria > Hyphomicrobiales > Phyllobacteriaceae > Mesorhizobium > Mesorhizobium sp. M7A.F.Ca.AU.001.01.1.1. The sequence continues at coordinate 8,850 of NZ_RZPF01000089.1, read as the reverse complement.
TCGGTGATGCGAACCGATCACGCAATCTCGCCGGCGATGGCCACATTCAACGATTTCCTGATGCGCAAGGGCGCAATGTACCTGCCCCTTTTCGGAAAGCTGTATCCAGACAAGGCTGGATGACACTGCACGAGCGCAACGGATGAAAGTCCGGTGGAGAACGCCCGCGCTCGTTGGTATTATATAAGCGATATGTTATGTTGCAGTGCGAAAGAGCGGGGGCCACGTCCTTTCACACCGTAAGCGATCTGTATGTGCAACCCCTGCAGACTGTTCGGAACTCTCCCGGGTATGGGTTCGGGAATTCGATGGGGAAAAGGGGTAATGCTTTACACACTCGTTATGATGGTCTGCCTGACGGATGGACCGCGGACCTGCGAACAACGCGAGGAAATGGTAGACGGTCTGGCGATGAATCCCGGGACTGCCTTCATGCAGGCGCAGCCGCTGGTGGCAAGGTGGATCGAGACGCATCCCGGTTATTTCGTGCAGCGCTGGCGTGTGCTGCCTGGCAGAGAGTCGTGAGACAGGCGGCCAAGGTCTATTTCTTCACGATGAGCGTTTCCGAGACAGTCTTCGACAACTGGTAAAGCCGCTGCTCGATTATCGTCGGCACATCGCAGACATAAGTCAGCGACTGGACGCGTTCGTTGAAAATTCGCGTCGCGAAATTCAGTTGATCGGTTCGCCGTTCTACTTCGTCCGGATCCGCATCGGCCTTGGCGCGCAGCGCGTCCACTTCGGATGCTTCCTTGCGCAACTGTGCCGCCATTTCCAGCTGTTTGTGGGCATAGCGGGAGATGCCGGAGATCACGTGCGAACGCTCGGCGTCCATGTGATCGAACATTCCCTGCACCAGCATCGTCATTTTGGTTGCGACCTGCTCGGGCGGTAGGGAAGTCGCGAAATCCTTGATCTCCTTCTGGGCTTGTGCAATCGGCGTCCGCCGGGCCGCCACAGCATCGACAAGCGCCGACACGCCTGGATCCTTCGCCCAATCCTTCGCGGTCGCCGGAAGCTCCGGCCCATTCCAGATCTGGCCAAGCGAGAGCTGTGGCACCTTACGCTGCATGCAGGGCCAGTCGGGATCGGTGTTTGCCGCGGCGGCGCCCTCCATCGACGCAAGCGTGGTGACCAGAACCAGAGTGTGAACAAGTCTCATTCGCGCCATCAGGCGTTTCCTCCCATGTCCTGTTTGCGGATCACCAAACCGCGCGAAGGGTCGTATGCGATGATGGCGCCGCCCAGGAACAGCAGCGTGCAGCCGGCGACGACGCCCAGCGACAGCCATTCGATCTGCCCGTAGAAGGCAAAACGGATCAGTTCGACGGCATAGGTGAACGGGTTGCAGAGGCAGATCTTGTAGAGCAGGGGGCTCGCCTCCTGGATGCGCCACAAGGGATACAGCGCCGGAGACGCGAAATAGCCGGGAAAGATGACGAAGTTCATGATGCCGGCGAAGTTTTCAAGCTGCTTGATCAGCGAAGACAAGAGCATGCCGAGCGCGCAAAGCATCATGCCCGACAGGAACAGTGCCGGCAGAACATAGAGATAGCCGAGTGGCGGCGCTTTGACGCCCCACAACCAGGCAACGATCAGGAACGCGTAGACCTGCACGATCGATACGGCCACACCGGCCAGCATCTTCGACACCAGCAGGAACCAGCGCGGAAACGGGCTGACCAGCAGGATGCGCATGTTGCCCATCTCGCGGTCGTAGACCATCGACAGTGAAGACTGCATGCCGGAAAACAGCAGGATCATGCCGCAAAGGCCCGGCGTGATATAGACCTCGTAGAGCACATAGGTCTTGTAGGGCGGGATGATCGACACGCCAAGCACCTGGCGAAAGCCGGCCGCGAAGATGAACAGCCAGACCAGCGGCCGGACCAGCGAGGAAATGAAGCGTTCGCGCTGGTGCAGGAAGCGCAGGCACTCGCGCAGGACGACGCCTTTCAGGCAAATGAGATAGTGGCGCAGGCCGAATGGCTCGGACCGCACCGGCATGATGCCGGCGACCTTTCCGGGCATCGAAGGGGCGCTCATGGCGACGTCTCCGTCATGCCCGCCGCATCGACGCGGCTGAGCTTCGAAAAGGTTTCGCGAATCGAACTTCCGCCGTTCGCACGGATCACATCCGACACCTTGCCGCTGGCGACCAGGTCACCCCGCCGCAGTATGATGACATGGTCGGCGTCTTCGACTTCGTCGATCAGATGCGTGGCCCAGAGCACGCCGATGCCCTCTGCTTGGACGAGCTTGCGGATGGTGGCGAGGATGCCCGCGCGAGATTCGATATCCAGGCCGACGGTCGCCTCGTCAAGCAGGAGCAGGGAAGGTCGGTGCAGCAGCGCCCTGGCGATTTCGATGCGCCGCATCTGACCGCCGGAGAGGCTGCGTGCCTTGTCATGCTGGCGGCCCTGCATGTCGACCGTTTCCAGCAGCGCGGCAATGCGCTGGCGAGCTTCGCGTCCGCCAATGCCATGCAACGAGGCATGGTAGGAGAGATTCTGGTAGACGCTGAGGTCGAGATCGAGCGTGCGTGCCTGGAACACGATGCCGACCCGCCTGAGTGCTTCGCCGGACGCGCGGCGAATGTCATGGCTGAAGATGCGGATCGATCCGTGACGCGTGTCGTAGAGGTGGCTTATCAGTGAGAACAGCGTCGTCTTGCCGGCCCCGTTGAGGCCGAGCAGAACGGTGAAAGTCGCCGGCGCGATCGAGAAGGAGACGTCGTTGAGCGCCCGCTTCTGGCCATAGGAATGGCTGACGGCTCGGACATCGAGCGCCGCCACCTCGTCTCCCGGTCCGCTTGTCCTCATATGCTGCATACCGGATCGCTCCTTCAGGACGCGTTGGCCTATTGGCGCCCCTGATCGCCTTTTGTCTTACTTGATCGTAATCTTGCCCTTCAGTCCCTTGTCGGCAAGGTCGGGAACCGACCAGGTATATTCGCCCGGGCGAACGGTATGGAACTGCACCTGGATCGTTCCCGCGTCGTCGAATTCCAGCCAGGCCGGTCCGCCGTCCATATGCACTTCCAAATCGTTGATGACGATCTGGTCCATCCAGACATTGCGGAAGAGATCGGTCACGAACTTGTACTCGAAACCGCCCTTGGACGTGATCTTCCAGCGATAGCCCTGGCCGGCGATCAGCTCGAAGTCCTTCTGATTGACCGCATAGGTGGAATCGGCCGAACCGATAATCAATTCCGGCAGGTTCTTGCTGGCACGCGACGGTTTTGACGTCGCATCGTCGGCGTTTGCTACGATCGGAGCAAGGACAAATCCGGCGAGCGCGGCGAAGAAAAACCTACGGCAAAGTTTCATGTCTTGAGCCTCCCGATGATCAATGTCTGCTATTTGGGCGAAATGACCACACCCCAGGGCTGCTGGCCCACAGTGAGCGATTGGACCGGCTCGTCGGTGGCCGTGTCGATGAAGGTGATATCGTTGGAATTGCCATTCGTGGTGATCAGCGTTTTCTGGTCGGGCGTGAAGGCCAGATGCCAGACGCGCTGGCCGACGAGGATGTATTTTTCCACCTCATAAGTGTCGGTATTGATCACCGCGACATGGTTCGCCGGGCCGAGCGCGACATAGGCTTTCTTGCCATCGGCGCTGATGGCGATGCCTACCGGCTGGATGGTTTCGGCCCGCAGTCCCTGAATCGCGAACTGGATCTTCTTCACCACTTCGCGTTTGGCGTTGTCGATGACGCTGACGGTGCCGCCGACCTCGGCGCTGACCCAGACCTGCGAGCCGTCGGGCTTGAATTCGGCGAAGCGAGGGCGCGTGTCGACCAGCACATTGTCCGTCACCTCATGCGTGCCGGTGTCGATGAAATGCGCCATGCTGGTGGTTTCCGAGGTGTTGACCATGGTCTTGCCGTCGGGGCTGACACCCATGCCTTCCGGCTCCACGCCGACTGGTATCTCGGCCAGGACCTGCTTGCTTTCGACGTCGATGGCGGTGACGAGATTGTCGTCCTCATTGGCGACATAAAGCGTCTTGCCGTCGGGCGAGAGGACGAACAATTCGGGATCGGGGCCGGATGGCAGCGTACCGACGATTTCAAGTGTCGCGGTGTCGATGATTTGGATCGTGTCGTCATCGCTGGCGCATAGATAGACGAATTTGCCGTCATGCGAGATGGTGATGCCGCGAGGTCTCTGGCCGACTTCGACGGTCTTCACCACCTGCATCGTCGCCGTGTCGACGACGGTCATCGTGTTGTCCTTCTCGTTGGACACGTAAGCCGTATAGGCCGATGCCGGGCTGGCCGTGAAGCCGGCCGCGAGAATGGCGAATGCGCAAGCTCGTTTCTGCACGCAAATTCCTCCCGATTGACTCTACTTGAGAGCGCACTTCGTTTCCGGCTGATCGACACCGAGAGTGTCGAGTTCGGAGACCTGGTGAAGATAGCCCTCCTGTGGCGATGTCGAGACGACCGACTTGGTGTCGCCAAGCAAGATCGGCTGGCGAAGCTGGAGGTTCCATTTGCGGAAGGTCAGCTTCTGCCCCTTGAAAGCAGCAACCGAAAAATCGTCAGAGCGTATATAGTCGCTGATCTTTTTCGCATCGTCGCCCTTGGTGCGCGTGGTGGCCTCGCCGACCGCACGCACCGCGGTCCAGGCCGACATGTCTTTGGAGAGCATCCGCCGGCTCGTCGTCTTCAGGAAGCGGCTCTGCATCTGGATGCCGCCCCATTGTTCGCTGGCGGGATGCCATGACGATGCAACCAGACCGGCCGTGCCGGCGACCAGCCGCGGCGTCCAGGTGCGGTAGGGCACGTAGGTGCCGAAAACCTCGCTTTCGTCGGCGACAAGCACCACGTCATGCTCCGGCACGTCTTGCGTGAACACGGAAATCTGCTGCTGTATCTGCGTGGCGCCGGTGTCGGTGCGCCTGGCTGTGCCGGTATCCTTGAATTCCTTCTCGGCGACGATCTGGCCGCCGAAGCGGGTTGCCGCGCGGCGCAGCGCATCGGCGTAGAGATGATCCTGCTCATGCGATCCATAGAGCAGCACCCAATTCGGCCACTTCTTCACCATGAGATACTGCGCCAGCGCGTCGGCCAGCATGCTGCGCGTCGGCGCGATATGGAAAACGTTGATGCGGCAGTCCTCCTCGCGAAGGCTGTCGTCGGTGGCGCCGACGTTGAAGATCAGCACGCCTTTGTCGCGGGCGATGTCGGCGATCGACAGCAATTGTTTGGCTGAAAGATCGGCGACCACATAGCGGTCGCCCTTGGCGATCATGCCTTCGAATGCCTGAACCGCGTCGCCGTCGGGCTTGACCTCGGTCACGTCGAGGCTGAATTTCTGGTTGGTGAACTTTCCCGTCGTGTTGTTGTCGCCGATCGCCACCTCGGCGCCGGCGACACCTTCGTCACGTGGCGGCAGGTCGAGCATGGAAAGCGTCAATTGCGGTGCGTAGGCCCGCAAATAGCCTATCTTGATTTCAGTTATCTTTTTTTCCGGCTTCGCCACCGTTTCCTGGCCTGTCGCGTCGGAAACGTTGACGGTCAGGGAAAAAAAGCACAAAAAGGCAGCGAGAGTGCCTGGCACCGCGCTCGTCATCGATAGTAATTACCCATTCTTGCGCAGAGGTTCGACGGTTGCCGGACCCGCGCCAAGTCAAGGTGCCCATGATCAACTTAGCCGACCCGCAAAATTTATCAAACCCTATAGGACGACTTTTCGCGCCTGCCAGAACGGTGCGGAAGGTCGCCAGCATCGATTCGCATGGCAACACCGGCGAGACGTGGCGCAGGGGGATCGACCGCCTCTATAAAAGCGTCTTGTCCTCCAAACTGGAGAAACTGTTCAAATGACCAGAATGCTGGCAAGCGTCACCGGCATCGAAGAGGCGGAGATCGCTCTTTCTGGAGGTGTCGATATCGTCGACCTGAAGGACCCGAAGGCGGGAGCCCTGGGCGCGGTGTCCATGGAAACTATGCTCCGAACGATCTCTTTCATCGCGGGTCGGGCTCCGGTCAGCGCTGTCTGCGGCGACCTGCCGATGGAACCCGAAACGATCCGCATCAAGGCCGAAGAGATCGCGGCGACCGGCGTCGACTATGTGAAGATCGGATTTTTTCCTTCGGCAAATATCTCTGCCTGCGCACAGGCGCTTGAACCGCTCGCCGCACGAACGAAGCTGATTGCCGTGCTGTTTGCCGATCTGGCGCCGGACTTCGAGCTTCTGCCGATGTTCGCCAGGCATCGCTTCCACGGCGTGATGGTTGATACCGCGCAAAAGGGGAAGGGCCGGCTGCTCGATCATCTGCCGCCGGAGCGTATTCCGGGATTCGTCGATCGAACGAAATCGCTCGGTCTGATGGTCGGCCTGAGTGGATCGCTGGAAGCTCCGGATATTCCGCGCCTATTGCCTTTCGCTCCCGATTTTCTCGGCTTTCGGGGGGCGCTGTGTGGCCATTCCGGTCGCACGAGTTCGATCAGCGCCGAGGCGGTCTCGCAGATTCGCGAGTTGATCCCAGCGGAATCCGGGACCGGCGATCAATCGAGTATCGACTATCGCCTGTTGGCAGCGAGAGGCTATTCGCCGGACACCGACCCGACACTGGGCACGGACAGGATTTTTGTGCGGGATTTTGTTCTGCCGGTCCAGATCGGTGCCTACAGCTTCGAGCATGGCCATACTCAAAAAGTGCGCTTTGATGTGATCGCCGATGTGCTGCAAATCACCGACCATCCCGAGGACATGCGCCATGTGTTCTCCTACGACATCATCATGGACGGCATTCGCACCATCGTCGCGCGGGGCCATATCCAGCTCAGCGAGGCTTTGGCCGAGCAGGTGGCAGCGCACGTGCTGGAGAACCAGCGTGTCGTGCGCGTCACGGTTAGGGTGGAAAAGCTCGAGCTCGGCCCTGGCGGCGTCGGCGTTGAGATCGAACGCAAGCGCCAATCGGCGGGACGCGGTGCTGCCTCCGGCATTGCTGGCCGAAAAGACCGAAGCGTTGTTTTCCGGCCGCGCCAGGAGCGCCCCGAAATGCTTCGACGGGCCATCGTCAAGCTTGGCGGCAGCACGGCCCATGCGGCGGAGATGAAGAGCTGGATCGCAGCGCTGGCGGGTTCCAGGCTGCCGATCGTCATCGTGCCCGGCGGCGGGCTCTTTGCCGACCATGTGCGCGAGACGCAGACCAGCATGGAGTTTTCCGACACCGCCGCTCATGCCATGGCGATCCTGGCCATGGAGCAGTTCGGCCATGTCATCCTCGACCGGGACGAAAGGCTGGCGCCGGCACGGTCGCTGGACGAGATCGGGCGAGTGTTGGAGGCGGGGAAGGTTCCGGTGTGGCTGCCGTCGTCACTGGCACTGCCGGCGCTGGATGTTCCGGCCTCCTGGGACATTACCTCCGATTCTCTGGCCGCCTGGCTTGCCGGCAAGCTTGGCGCAAACGCGCTGTTGCTTGTCAAGCAGACCGGTGCATTCTTCGACAGCGATACCGCTGACAGCCTGAGGGCCCGAGGCATTGTCGACCCAGGCTTTGCCGCCATGCTGCCCGACGGCATCGATTTCCATCTCGCCGGTCCGAAGGATGCTGCCGGGGCCAGCGCGATGCTCGCGTCGGGCAAGCTGCCCGGCATCCGGATAGTGGCTTCAACAGGGTCGTCGGCAAAGAAGGCGGGATAGCCGATGGTGAAGCTGCATGTGCCGCGCTGGGCGTGGGTTTTGACGGGTTCCGGGCATTTTTTTACGGAGAGCTTCGCACTTGTTCGCCAGCTCGAACATTGCGATGTCTTCGTGTCTAAGGCCGCCAACGAAGTGCTGCGCATGTACAAGCTTAAACTTGATTTCCCGGAGACGACGCGCGTGCTGCACGACAAGACCGCAAGCGCGATCCCGGTCGGCGAATTCTACCACGGTGTCTATCACACGGTCGTGGTGGCGCCGGCCACGTCCAACACGGTCGCCAAATGCGTGCATGGCATTTCCGACACGCTCGCCACCAATGTCTTTGCCCAAGCGGGAAAGTGCCGTGTGCCAGCCATCGTCTTTGCTTGCGACACTGCGCCGGAACTCGAAACCCAGGCACCGCACGGACTGGTCAAGGTCTATCCGCGCAGGATCGACCTGGAAAATACCAAACAGTTGAAGAGTTTCGAGCGGACCCTGGTGGTCGAGTCGCTCGCTGATCTCGAAGCCTCGCTCACACGGCGCCAGGCCGAACTCGCAAGCGATGGCTGAGCGGCTGGTTTTTCTTACCGGCCATCTGGCCAAGGCGCGGCTGGAACGGCTGCTGACCGGGCTGGGCAGAACCGAATTCGTGTGGGAAATCGTCGACGTCGGCGTCAAGGTCGCCGCGCTGATGAGCGAGGACATCGTGAAGCGTCGGCTCACTCTGACAGGAGACGTCGACCGCGTCATCCTGCCCGGACGCTATCGGGGAAACATCGAACACCTGTCGGAGCATTTCGGCGTGCCCTTTGTGCGCGGCCCCGACGAGATCGCCGACCTTCCGGCCTTCCTTGGCCGGGCGGGCAAACCGCCGGATCTGACGCGTCACGATATGCGCATCTTCGCCGAGATCGTCGATGCGCCGATGCTGTCGGTCGAGGCCCTGATGGCGAGGGCCTCGATGCTGGCTGCGGCCGGCGCGGATGTCATCGATCTGGGCTGCCTGCCGGAGACGCCGTTTCCGTTGCTGGCTGAGGCAGTGCGGGCACTCAAGGCACAGGGGTTTGTGGTCAGCGTCGATTCGGCCAGCGCAGACGAACTGTCGATCGGTGCGCACGCCGGCGCGGACTATCTTCTCAGCCTCGATGAGAACACGCTGCCGTTGATCTTCGACCATCGGGCTACGGCAGTGTTGATACCC
>NZ_RZPF01000900.1:0-2256 GCF_004022735.1 Mesorhizobium sp. M7A.F.Ca.AU.001.01.1.1 | reverse complement strand
GCCCGCCACCGAGGCGCGTGCCGCCGACGACGACCGCCGCGAACATCGACAAGAGCAGCGGATTGCCGACCAGCGGATCGCCGCTGCCGGTCTGGGCGCTGATGAACACGCCGGCAAGGCCATAGCAGCCGCCGGCGATGACATAGACGGCAAAGCGCACCAGAACGACATTGATGCCGACGGAAGCGGCCGACTCCGGATCGCTGCCAAGCGCGTAGAGTGCTGTGCCGAAGCGGGTTCCCTTCAGCCAGAACCAGGCGAGCAGGACGACACCGATCACCACCAGCGGCATCGGCAGCCAGCCGGCGATCGCGTCGCCGAGATAGAAGGTGCCGAGATCGGGCGACACGAAGCCGCCGGGCTTGTCCATCACCAGCAGCGTGACACCTTGCAGGATGAACATGGTGGACAGCGTCACCACGATCGGCTGCATGCGCAGCACCGCGATGAAGAAGCCGTTGAAGGCGCCCACCGCCATGCCGACGCCGATGCCGACGGTGGTCCACAGGAGGATGCTTGCGCCTGGCGCCATCGGATCCATGCTCGATGCCAGCACGGCATTGACCAGCGATATCACCGCGCCGGCGGACAGGTCGAAGCCGCCCGACAGGATCACGATCGTCTGGCCGATCGCCGCGAGCGCCGAGGTGGCGCCGCCGCTCGACAGGAACGACACATCGAAATAGGTCAGCGGCCCAGCGCTGATCCAGTCGACGACGAAGAGCAGGATCGCCAGGACGGCCGCGGCGATCAGCGCGCCGCGATTGCGCACCAGCGCACGGCGCAGTCCGAAGCCGCCGGGAACAGGGGATGAGGCTGCTGCGCTGCTCATGCGGCGGCTTCCCCGGCATGGCCGAGCGCCGGGCGCATGATGGCCGGTTCGGTGATAGCGTCGCCTTCGAGTTCGGCGGCGATGCGCCCGTCATAGAGGACCAGCACCCTGTCGCATTGGTGAACGAGTTCGGGGATCTCCGTCGAGTGCAGCAGGATCGAACCGCCCGAAGCCACGTAGTTTCGCATCATCACATAAAGCTCGTGCTTGGTGCCAACGTCGATGCCTCGGGTGGGATCGAACAACAGCAGGATGCGGCTCTGCGCCACCAGCCACTTGGCGATGGCGATCTTCTGCTGGTTGCCGCCGGAAAACGCACCGGCCCGCGTCCACAGCGCGCGGCGGTCGACCTCGACAGTGGCGAATGCCGCCTCGACGGAGCGGGTCTCGGCTTGCGCGTCGACAAGGCCTAGCCGTGTGAAGCGCGATATCACCGGCAGCGTGGCGTTCTGGCTGCCCGACAATTTCAGGAACAGGCCTTCGGATTTGCGGTCTTCCGGCACCAGGCCGATGGCCATGTTGGGGCGCAAGGCATCGGCCGGCGAACCGAGCCAGACCTTGCGGCCGTCGACGAGGATGTGGCCGCGCTCGATCTCGGCCATGCCAAAGCAGGCCAGGAACAGGTCCTGCTGGCCCATGCCTTGCAACCCGGCGACGCCGAGGATTTCGCCCTTGCGCAGATCGAAGCCGGCGCCGTCGAGCTTGCGTCCGACCTTGAGGTCGCGCACGCCCAGAACCGGCGGACCGAAGGCCTGGGCGCTGTCCGGCTTGGGCGGAAAGGTCTGCTCGATGCTGCGGCCGATGATCTTTTCGATGACGTCGGCATCCGAGACATCGGCGACCGGCGCGGTGACGATGTGGCGGCCGTTTCTCAGGATCGTCAGCGTGTCGCAAAAAGCGCGGACCTCGCGCATGCGGTGGGTGATGAAGACGATGGTGGTACCCGCCGTCTTCAGCCTGGCGATGATGTCGCCCAGCCAGTCGACGTCGCGTCCGGCGAGCGTCGAGGTCGGTTCGTCGAGCAAAAGGATGCGCGGCTTGCGGTAGACGGCGCGCGCGATCTCGATCTTCTGGCGCACCGAAAGCTCGAGCTCGCTCACCTCGGCATCGAGATCGACGGAAAAACCGAGATCTTCGATATGGCGGCGGACGGCCTTGCGGGCGGCACCGCGGCGGATCAGGCCGGAGATGCCGACGGGGGCGTAAGGCAGCAGCATGTTGTCGAGCACGGAGAGATCGCGCACCAGGGTCATCTCCTGGAATGCTGTCTGCATGCCGAGCGCATGTGCTGCGCGCGGTGCGCCGTAAGCGATCTCCTTGCCGAAGACACGGACATGGCCTTGGCTCGGCCGGACCAGCCCGGACAGCAGCTTCACCAGTGTCGACTTGCCGGCTCCGTTTTCACCGAGCAGGGCATGGACTGT
>NZ_RZPF01000899.1:0-2257 GCF_004022735.1 Mesorhizobium sp. M7A.F.Ca.AU.001.01.1.1 | reverse complement strand
CTGCGCTTCCGCTTCATCATCGAGGCCGGCCCGCGGATTCTCGAGATAGCCGATCAGCGCCTCGAGCGCCTCGATGGCATCGGCGCCATTCGCCCGCACCGTGACTTCCTGGTTCTCCTTGACCGCCAGCAGCATCAGCTTGACCGAACTCTTGGCGCTGACCGCCTTGCCGTCCTTGATCAGTTCGACGTCGGATTCGAAGCCCTTGGCGAGCTTCACGAACCGCGTCGCGGGACGGGCGTGCAAACCTTCATGCACTCTGACGATGGTCGAGCGTTCCATGGCAAATACTCTGGTTTTGGGCGCCGCTCCCAACATGGGCCGCGGCGCGAATGCTGTCAGGCGGCGATGGTGATGATCGCGCCGGTCTTCAGGGCGGCCACGAGCGCTTGCGGATCGACTTGCGACGCACAGATCTCGCCCGGTCTCTCGGCCTCGGTAGCGCCGTTGAACGAAATGACGACATGACCCATTTCCAGCACCTTGCTCCACGCGCTGGAGCCGACCGCTGTGATAACAGCGGCAACCGGGCCGAGGGTGATCGAAGCGCCCTTGGCGGGCGCTCCGTCACTTGGTCCCTGCTCCGCCTTGTGGAGCACCGAAACCTCGGCAAGCTCCGGCGGCGAGCCATCCGCAAACAGGATGACCACGCCCCCTTCGGCAAGGTCCGCCACTTCGGGGCCGATGGCAGTGACCCGTGTTCTCAAAAGAACCGTCATATGGCGAACCTCATTTTCTCAAACTTTCCCTAGAGCGGTGAACCGCTCTATCTCTTTGTTTTGACGCAGTTTCCAAGGGAAAGCATTGTGCGCTTTTCCCGGAATTGCCTTAGAACACGATCAGGCTGACGACCCAGGCGATCAGCACCGAGACCGGACCCATGATCTGGCGGCTGATGAGCACCGCCGGAACGCCGATTTCGATCGTCTTAGGCTTGGCCTCGCCGAGCGCCAGGCCGACGGGGACGAAGTCGCAGCCCACCTGGGTATTGTAGGCAAACAGCGCCGGCAGTGCCATTGCCGGCGAAATCGTGCCGTTGGCGATCTGCGGGCCGATGATGGCGACGCCGATGACCTGCGCGATGACAGCGCCTGGCCCGAGGATGGGCGACAGGAACGGCAGGCCGCAGATCGCCGAGATGATCAGCAGGCCGACGATGTTGTTGGCCAGCGGACCCATCGGCTGCGCCAGCACATCGCCGATGCCGGTATACAGGATCAGACCGATGAGCATGGTCACGAAGGCCATGAACGGCAGCACGTTGCGGATGACCTGGTCGATGGTGCGGCGGCCGGCATTGAAGAAGATGCCGACGATACGTCCCATGACGCGGCCGATCGTGCTGATGAGGCCGATCAGCCCACCTTCGCTCGGCAGCGGCTGTGGTGCCGCGGTCGCATTGTTGTTTGAACTCATCGCTGCTGCTCCCCCTGCAGTCGTGATCGTTTCGGATCCGTCCGCCATTGTGATGTTGGCCGGCTTCACGCCCGAAACGTAGATGTCCTCGGTGATGAACTGGGCCAGCGGCCCGGATTGACCGACCGGCGTCAGATTGACGGTCGGGATACGTTTGCGCGGATAGACGCCGCATCGTGCGGTGCCGCCGCAATCGACGACGACAACCGCCATCTCGCTTTCGATCGGCGGTGCCCTGAAGCCGTCGACGGCCTCGGCGCCGGTCATGTCGGCGATGAGCTGCGCCACCGGGTGAATGCCACCACCGGTGACGGAAACCACCTTGCTGCGCTGTTCGGTCGGCTCGATGATGAGCGGGCCACCCCAGCCGGTTTTGCCCTGGGAGATTTTTACGGCTTTATATGTCTTGGCCATGATGTCCTCCCCGCCCTTACAGCTCGACGCCTTGGCGGCGTGCCATGATCGCGGTGATGCGTTCGGTCAGCATGCCCTTGAGCAGGATGACGACGAGGCCGACGATGGCGTACCAGATCGCCACCTTGACGTGGTAGCCGGCGACGACGACGCCCTTCTTTTCCAGCTCCAGCAGCGCGACGAGAATGCCACCCCAGACGAAATACTCGCCGGGATTGATGTGCGGGAACAGGCCGAGCGGCGGGTGCACATAGGACACGGCCGCGGCATAGAAGGCTGGCTTGTGCTTTTCTTCCAGGAACGATCCGAACGTATAGGCCATCGGATTGGTGAGGAAGAACACCGCCAGCAGCGGCAAAAGCGTGTAGCGCGTCAGCGCGATCCGGCCGGCGCCGCGCGCCAGGCCATGCACGCGCTCTTCACCGAC
>NZ_RZPF01000898.1:0-2261 GCF_004022735.1 Mesorhizobium sp. M7A.F.Ca.AU.001.01.1.1 | reverse complement strand
CTACACCGACGCCAACGGCATCGGCATCCGCTACGCTCGCACTAACGAGGCCGGACTGGCGCAGACCGATTCCTTCGCACAAGGTGTCGGCTCCACCGCTGTCGGCTACCAGGCGACCGCGACCGGGGTCAGCGCGCTGGCGCTCGGCCGCGCCAGCAACGCCAGCATCGACGGCAGCGTGGCGCTGGGCTCGGGTTCGATCTCCAATCGCGCGATCGCTCCGGCTACCGGCCAGATCGCAGCCGGTCCGTCGAACTTCATCCAGTTCAACACGACCGACAAGGCGCTGCTCGGCGCGGTTTCGGTCGGCGACGTCAACTCCTACCGGCAGATCACCAATGTGGCCGACGGCACGCAGGACCAGGACGCGGTGACGGTGCGCCAGCTCGCCGGCGCCATCGCTGCCGTGTCGGTCACCTCGACGAAATACTTCCATGCCAATTCGGCGGCGGGCGACTCGCTGGCGGTCGGCGCGGAGTCGGTCGCGGTCGGTCCGACGACCGTCGTCAACGGCGACAACGGCATCGGCATCGGCAACGGCGCCATCGTCGACCAGACAGCACCCGGCGGAACGGCCATCGGCCAGAACGCGCATGTGCTGCTGGCCGACGGCCTGGCGCTCGGCACCAATTCGACCGCCTCCGGCATCCAGTCGGTGGCGCTCGGCGCCGGCGCCCAAAGCACCTTCATCAACAGCGTCGCGCTTGGTGCGCAGTCCATCACCACGGTCGGCGCACAAACGAACTACGCGGCCTATGGGCTTGCTGGCGCGCAGACCTCGGTCGGCGAGGTGTCGATCGGCGCCGCCGGGGCCGAACGCAAGCTGACCAATGTCGCGGCGGGCTCGGCCGACACCGACGGCGTCAACGTCTCGCAGTTGCGCGGCGTGACGAAAAACGTCACCGACCTGTTCGGCGGCGTTACCACGATCAATCCCGACGGCTCGATCACCGGCCCGACCTACACTATCCAGGGCAACAACTACTCGACCGTCTATGACGGCCTGACGGCCGTCGACAATGCCCTGACCACCATCAGCAATGGCGGCGGCATCAAATACTTCCACGCCAATTCGACGCTGGCCGACAGCATCGCCGGCGGCACCAACGCGGTGGCGATCGGGCCGGAAAGCGTGGCGAGCGGCGCCGAGAGCGTGGCTGCGGGCCATGGCTCGACGGCTACCGGGGCGGGCGCCGTCGCGCTCGGCCAGGGTGCGCAGGCCAACAACGCCAACGATGTGGCGCTCGGCTCCGGCTCGGTGACGCAGACAGCCGTCGGCACCTCCAGCACCGTCATCGGCGGCAAGACCTACACCTTCGCCGGAACGACTCCGACCGGAACCGTCAGCGTCGGCGATGCCGGCGCCGAGCGGACGATCACCAACGTCGCCGCCGGGCGCGTCGATGCCGGCAGCACGGATGCGATCAACGGCTCGCAGCTCTACGCCACCAACACGGCGATCGAGGATTTGAAAGCCGGCGTCGGAAACCTCACCCAGAACGCGGTGACCTATGACGCCCCGGGCGGCGTCAAGTCGAACACCATCACGCTGCAGGGTGGCGACGTCAACGCGCCGGTCGTCATCTCCAATGTCGGCCCCGGCGTCAAAGGGACCGATGCGGTCAATGTCGAACAGATGAACCAGGGCCTGACCGCCGGCAAGAGCTATACGGACAACCGCGTGGCTTACGCTATCGATACGTCCAACGACTACACCGACAAGGTAGCCGCCACGACCCTGCAGCAGGCCAACGACTATACCGACCAGAAGCTCGGCCAGCTCAATTCGGACATCAACGGCATCCGCGACGAGGCCCGGCAGGCGGCCGCGATAGGCCTCGCCGCCGCCTCGCTGCGCTACGACGACCGGCCCGGAAAGCTGAGCGTCGCGGCGGGTGGCGGCCTCTGGCGCGACGCCGGCGCGTTCGCCTTCGGTGCGGGCTACACCAGCGAGGACGGCCGCATCCGCGGCAATCTGTCGGGCACGGCAGCGGGTGGGCATGTCGGCGTCGGCGCCGGCATCAGCTTCACCTTGAACTGAGGCAGGGATGAAAGGACTTGTTGCCCTGACCTGCCTGGCGCTTTGCGGCGGCCTCGTGCCGGCCGCCGGGCAGGTCGCGTCGACCTACAGGATCAAGCCTTCGGACGTGGTGCTCCCGCCCGAGGTGAAGCTCGGAGACTACCAGCGCACCATACGCCCATTCGACAACTGGACGCTGATCTGCGACGAGAACCTCAAAGCCCGCAAGAAGGTCTGCAAC
>NZ_RZPF01000897.1:0-2261 GCF_004022735.1 Mesorhizobium sp. M7A.F.Ca.AU.001.01.1.1 | reverse complement strand
CACCAATGTCGTCATTACGACGGACCGGCGGACCTATCATTTGCAGCTTCAAAGCACCGAGAAGACCGCAATGGCGGCAATCTCCTGGACCTACAGCCAAGACCAGATCATCGCGCTTCGCCAGCGCAATGCTCAAGCCGAGGCAGTTACACCGGTCGCGTCGAATATCGCGCTCGAAAACCTTCGCTTTCGCTACTCAATCAGTGGCGACACACCGCCCTGGAGACCGACGCGAGCCTTCGACGACGGCAGCAAGGTCTATATTGAGTTCCCTCGTCGCATAGATCAGGGCGAGGCGCCACCACTCTTCATCGTCGGCGCAGATGGGAGCAGCGAGCTCGTCAACTATCGCGTGCGCGGCAACTATTACATCGTCGATCGGCTCTTCGCCGCGGCCGAACTTCGCCTCGGCACCAAGCGGCAGCAGGTGATCCGCATCAGCAGGATTGACGGCAGGCAACCGCAACGGCGGATCTCGCTCTTTCGCGGCAGCCGGCGAGGTGAGGACTCATGATCGAAAATTCCCGCTCTGGCATCCCGCCGAAACTGGATCCCGAGGAACTGCAGCTTCGGGCCTCTCCCCGCCGCGTGGTGCGGTTCAGGCGCGGTGTGATCATCGCGATCGCAGCGCTCGGATCCGGCGCTGTCTTCGGCGTTACCATGATCGCCCTCCAGGGGCCGGCCCTTCGCATCAGGGATCAGGCGGAAGATCTCTACAACACTGAGCGCAAACCAACCGCCGAGGGGCTCGATACGCTTCCCCATGACTATTCCGGCATGAAGCCGAAGCCTCCCGTCCTTGGGCTACCTTTGCCGGGCGACCTCGGCCGCCCCATCCTCGAGCGGCAGCGCCAGCTCGGCATCGTGCCGGGCCAAGACATCTCGGCCGAGGAGCAGCGTCTAGCGCAGCAGGCGATCGAAGCGCGTGAATCGCGGGTGCTTTTCCGCGTCGAAAATCGAGCTCAAAAGACAGATGTCGGAGAGAGCGTGCAAACTGCTCAGCATCCATTTGAGGCGCTTCCCCAATCCGAAGCAGGACGCGCGTCAGCCTCGGTGGCGGCGGCGGAAGGCGACCAGAACAATCAGCAGCGAAAGCTTGATTTTCTCAGCCAGCGGAGCACTGGCGGGATCTACAATCCGCATGCGCTGCAGACGCCGATCTCGCCATATCAACTGATGGCTGGCAGCGTGATTGCCGCCAGCCTGATCACCGGCATCAATTCCGATTTGCCGGGCCTTGTCGTCGCGCAAGTCACCGAAAATGTGCACGACACGGTCACGGGCAACATATTGCTGATTCCGCAGGGCTCACGTCTTATCGGCGTCTACGACAGCGTCGTCGCGTTCGGGCAAAAGCGAGCGCTGCTGGTCTGGCAGCGCATTCTGCTGCCCGACGGCTCGTCGGCCGAAATCGACAATCTGCCCGCGAGCGACACCGCCGGCTACGCAGGGCTGGAAGACGAAGTCGATTTCCACACTTGGCAGATGATCAAGGGAGTGGCGCTTGCCACATTGCTCGGTGTCGGCACAGAATTCAGCCTCGGCGAAAACGAGAGCGATCTGGTCAAGGCGATCCGGGAATCAGCCCAGCAGAACGCCAGTCGAGCCGGCCAGCGCATCACCGAAAAAAACCTCAATATCCAGCCCACCATCGTCGTCCGCCCAGGTTGGCCACTGCGCGTCATCGTGCACAAGGACATCGTGCTGCGGCCATACGCCAGTTGAGCAGGAGTTATCATGGCTGACCTGAAACTTGGAAAACTTCCGGACCGAACAGCTTCGAAGATCACCATTACCGTCAGCGCGGAGCTGAGCCAAACACTCAAGGAGTATGCTGCACTTTACCGTCAGACCTATGGTCAGTCTGAAACCGTGGCAGAACTCATCCCTTTCATGCTGGCGGCGTTTCTGGAAGGCGACCGAGCCTTTGCCAAGGCCAGAAAGGAACGTCTGCCGACGGAGCTTGCCGGAAAATCGTGACTCCTCCGCTAGGGCAGCTGGAACATTGCCTAGCTGTCGCGACCTACCTGCTCCTCGCGAAGCATAGGATCAAACACCTTGGAATGCAGGTATGCGCAAGAGATGATGTGGAAGGAGATACCGCGCAACAGCCTAAGTTTGCATTTTCGATTTGGTCGGCCGTGAACTATCCGCAAGCCATTGATCTGGCCTGTTGATTGAGGCGGATAGCGGCTTTGGAATTGCAGGATTAGCGGTATTTGGACGCTGTTTTCCTGCAATTCGGTTTTGCGATTCCCTTG
>NZ_RZPF01000896.1:0-2262 GCF_004022735.1 Mesorhizobium sp. M7A.F.Ca.AU.001.01.1.1 | reverse complement strand
TCCCTGATCAGATCGGGCACCGCGCCGCGCGAGCCGTCTAGGGTCTGGAAACCAAGCTCGTTTCCAGCGAAGGCGAGCCTTTCACTGCTCATGTCGAGCAGCGTCACGTCGAGCCCGGCGATGCGGGCGAAGATGGCGGTGCCGAGCCCGATCGGGCCGGCGCCGATGACCAGCGTGTGGGCGCCGGGGTCGGCGCGGGCGCGCCGCACGGCATGCGCGCCGATGGCCAGGAACTCGACGGCAGCGGCGTCGGCCAGCGAAAGGCCGTTGGCCGGATAGAGATTTTGCGCCGGCACCAGGATGCGTTCGCACATGGCGCCGTCGCGATGCACGCCAAGCACCTCGATCCTGACACAGCAATTGGGCTTGCCGTGCCGGCAGGCGATGCACTTGCCGCAGGAAAGATAGGGGTTGACGACGACGGGCTCACCAATGGCCAGTTCGACGCCTTCGCCGGTCTCCATCACGGTACCCGAGACCTCATGACCCATGATGCGGGGATAGGCGAGGAACGGGTGCTTGCCCTCGAAAATGTGGTAGTCGGTGCCGCAGATGCCGACATGGCTGACCGCCACCAGCGCCCAGCCGGGAGGCGGTGCCTCGGGTGCGGGCCGGTCTTCAAGGACAAGATCGCCGGGCGAACGGCAGAGGACGGCTTTCATGCGCTAATCCAGTCATGAAATCGCCGGCCCGTTGGTGTGGCGGACCGGCGGTTGATTGCGGGGTCGCTACTTGCCGCGGCGGCGCAGGCCGTCGAAGTAGACGATGATGATGATCAGCGCGCCGGTGATGATGCGCTGCCAGAACGAATTGACGTTGAGCAGGTTGGCGCCGTTGTTGATGGTGGCCAGGATGAAGGCGCCGAGCAGCGGCCCATGCACCGAGCCGACGGCGCCGAACAGCGAGGTGCCGCCGATGACCGACGACGCGATCGCCTGCAGTTCCCAGCCCTCGGCCTGCGTCGGGTTGCCGATGCCGATGCGGGCGGCCAGCAGCACGCCGACAAAGGCGGCGCACAGGCCCGACAGCGTGTAGGCCATGTAGATGGTGCGCTGGACATTGACGCCGGACAGGCGCGAGGCCTCGGCGTTGGAGCCGACCGAAAACAGGTATCTGCCCCAGCGGCTGTGGTGCAGGAAGATATAGGCCGGAATGCCGACCAGGATCACCATCCAGAACAGGTTGGGGATGCCGATGAAGGAATTGCGCGAGAAGGCGGTGAAGGTGTCGCTGTTGATGTTGATCGAATTGCCGTTGGTCATCAAAAGGCCGATGCCGCGCAGCGAGGTCAACGTCGCCAGCGTGATGATGAAGGGCGGCAGGCCCATCTTGACGATACCGAAGCCGTGGAACATGCCGATGGCGACACCGACCAGCAGCGTCACCAGAATGGCGAGCCAGATGGGGAAGCCGGCATTGATCATCATGGCCACGACCACGGTGGCGAAGCCGACCACGGCGCCGACCGACAGATCGATGCCGCCGGTGATGATGACGAAGGTCTGGCCGACCGCCATGATGGCGATCATCGAGCCCTGGCGCAGGAGATTGGCTATGTTGTTGGCCGAGGCGAAGCTCGTCGTCGTCACGGAGAGGAGGATCCAGAGCAGAACCAGCAGCGCCAATAGCGTCAGCCCGAACAGGACATTATAGTTGCGCTTCGGTTTTTCGACGGCGATCGCCTCGGTGCTCATATCTGTCCTCCCAACTTTTCTTGTTTCTCGGCGAGCGCCTGAGTGAGAATATCCTCGTGGCTGGCGGCGTGAAAACCGTGCGTCGCCACCAGTTTGCCGCGCCGGAACACATGCAGCGTATCGGCGAGTTCATAGACTTCCGGCAGATAGGACGAGATCAGGATGATGCCGGCGCCCTTTGACAAAAGCGCGCCGAACAGGCGGTAGATCTCGGCCTTGGTGCCGACATCGACGCCGACGGTCGGTTCGTCGAAGATGAACAGCTTGGCGCCGTGCGCCAGCCATTTGCCGATGACGATCTTCTGCTGGTTGCCGCCCGACAGGCTGGATGCCAGCGCGCCACGTGTCGGTGTCTTGATGCGCAGATCGGCGATCTGGCGATCGGCCTGCGTCTTCTCCTGCGTGCTCGAAATCAGCAGATTGTTCGAGATGCGCTTGTAGATCGGCAGGTTGAGGTTGAAGCCGACCGGCAGGTTGAGGCAGAGGCCCTGGTCGCGGCGGCTCTCCGGCGCCAGCGCCATGCCGAGCTTGATCGCGTCATGTTCGGAATTGACCTGTACCTCCTTGC
>NZ_RZPF01000895.1:0-2268 GCF_004022735.1 Mesorhizobium sp. M7A.F.Ca.AU.001.01.1.1 | reverse complement strand
TCACTGCCTGACGTGGCGAACTCTGGACTTGCCACATAGTCGGCCGCCCTGCCCGCGCTATCCGGATGCTCCATAAGCTTGGCGAGCTGCCACCATCTGTCCCGACCAACAGTCTTGGCGGCGCCAATGGCCACAATGACTGGCTCTGGAATGTTGCTGGTAACAGAACGCATCTTCGAGAAGGTCGTGTCATCGAGCGCCAAAGCCGACTTCACCGTGTCGGGCGTGTGGCCGCGCTTGAGAATGCGATCGGCAAACAGGGTCCTTTCGATGAAGGACAAATTGGCCCTTGCGGCGTTCTCTTGGCCCTGGGCAATAACATGATCCTCATCGCCCATCTTCTTGACGACCGCGCGTACTGGCCGTCCCAGCTGGCGGGCAACCTTGACGCGCCGATGCCCGAAGACGGTCTGAAAGCGACCGGAGAGCTCAGGATGAGGCCTGACCAGGATCGGAGAATCTTGTCCTCTTTCCCGAATGGCCGCAAGCAACTCCTGATATGCCTCATCGTCTTCGTCCAGGCGATCCGAAACGAAGGAGGTGTCCACAAATGCCGGATCGAGATCCACGACCGAGCTCTTGGAGAGCTCCTCGAAGGATTGCATGATGGAGCGCGACGCCCCGCGAACGGCATACCCGGATACGTCCTTCGCATCAGCCACTGCCGTCGCAGGGCCCAACACACTGCCGAAAATGTCCCTGCGTGCCATTTAACCGCCTCCAATCGCGGTTAGCGATTTGATTTCAAAGACAAAATTTCCAGTTTTTACTGCCGTAAACTTCGCCGTCATGACCGTCCCCACGCACGATGGATCAGCGTCGCGATTTCAGCATTGACCGCATCGAGGGATTCCAGTGCACGGTCGTAGGTGGAACGGGTAAAGGCCGACTTCTCCACCTCGTAGAGCGTCTGCTTGGTGAGACCCGCGTCCGAAATCGCCGTCGACTTCAACATCGGGTTCTCCAGGATCTGGCCGGCAAGCATGGACTGCATGAAGCCTACCATCTGCGCCTGCGGGATATCCGTCGGCTCGTAGCGTGTGATCAGATATCGAAACCAATCGAGCTCGATTGCCGCACCGGCGGCCTTGATGGTTTTCAATATGCCGCCGAGCATGAGCAGGAACTGGCTCATAGACATCAGGTCGAGCATCTGCGGATGAACTGTAATGAGAACCGACGTCGCCGCCGACATGGCCGTCAACGTCAGGTAGCCAAGCTGGGGCGGGCAATCAACCACGACAACGTCATAGCGATCGTCGACCTCCGTTAACGCCTTCGCCATGCGCGTGAAGAACTGGCGCCCGGCATTGGACGTCTTATCCTGCATGGCGAGGGGCGTGTCGTATTCGTATTCCTGCAATTCGAGATTGGCGGGGATGATATCGAGACCTGGAAAATTCGTCGGAAGGATTACGTCCGCAATCGAGCGGCGTTCGTCATCGTAACGAATCGCCTCATAGAGCGAGAGGTTGTTATCAAGTTCCGGCTGGAACCCATGCAGGGCCGACAGTGAGGCTTGAGGATCGAGATCGATTGCAAGAACACGGTGGCCGGTCAAGGCCAGATGCTGGGCGAGGTGGGCGGCAGTCGTTGTCTTGCCACTGCCCCCCTTGAAGTTGACGACAGCAACGACCTGGAGCTTGTCGCCGGACTTGCGGTGCGGGACATACTTCTTGACTTCGGTCCTGCCATGCTGGTCCAGGAAATGGCGCAGCTCAAGCATCTGCTGGGCAGTGTAGGACCGGCGTCCCGATGGGATCTGCTC
The DNA here is from genome assembly GCF_004022735.1 of Mesorhizobium sp. M7A.F.Ca.AU.001.01.1.1. Classification (NCBI taxonomy): domain Bacteria; kingdom Pseudomonadati; phylum Pseudomonadota; class Alphaproteobacteria; order Hyphomicrobiales; family Phyllobacteriaceae; genus Mesorhizobium; species Mesorhizobium sp. M7A.F.Ca.AU.001.01.1.1. The sequence goes on along the minus strand of NZ_RZPF01000895.1, from coordinate 500 downwards.
GGGCAGGGGGCCCTTGCCCTCCAGATGAAGGCGCTTCAGATTGTTCTGCGAGACACCAAGATAGTGAGCGACTTCTGCCATCGAAAACGAACGCAGCGTCTTCGCCGCATCGGGGGGAAATTTCTCCATCCGAAGCTGGTTAAGGCGCCGTGATATCTCAGCACCCTGCTCGAGGATTTTCTCATCGAACTCGAAGCTCGGTAGCCGCATGGCGATATTCATTCTCGTCGAAAACCTGAATTGGCGCTTTTTGCGATGAAATTATTCAACAAGCGCCATTAAGCTCCGATTCGGAAAGCCCGGCAAGAAGTTTTAGGTTAACAGAAGGTTAACAGCACTAGCGGGCTTCCTTGCGGCCGATTCCTGCTGTCGTCGGATAATGGCGGGTTGTCGTTCGACTGGAACTCTCCCGCTCATCTGGCTAAACGCCTGGTTTTTCTGACACAAAGAGCAGTCTTTACGGCAGTAAAAACCGCCCCATCAGCGGAGCGGCTGAGGGG
>NZ_RZPF01000894.1:0-2270 GCF_004022735.1 Mesorhizobium sp. M7A.F.Ca.AU.001.01.1.1 | reverse complement strand
GCCACGGCATTGCGCACCGGATCGAATATCAGGACACCTATTCCGTCGTCACCGACAAGCTGCCGGCGGGCAGCACCTATTGCTCGCTCTGCTCGCGTCTCAGGCGCGGCCATCTCTACCGCATTGCACGCGAGGAGGGGTGCTCGGCGCTGGTGCTCGGCCATCATCGCGAGGACATTCTCGAGACCTTCTTCATGAACCTCTTCCATGGCGGGCGTCTCGCCGCCATGCCGCCAAAACTGCTCAATGACGAAGGCGACGTCATGGTGCTGCGGCCCTTGAGCTATTGCGCCGAGGTCGATCTGGAAAAATTCGCTGCCGCCATGCGATTCCCGATCATTCCCTGCGATCTCTGCGGCAGCCAGGAAGGTCTTCAGCGCAATGCCATGAAGGCGATGCTCGAGGACCTGGAAAAGCGCATGCCGGGCCGCAAGGATACGATGCTGCGCGCGCTGTCGAACAGCAGGCCATCGCATCTGCTCGACAGAAAGCTGTTCGATTTCGCTGCCCTCAAGACCCTCACCACAAGGCAAGCCGATGACATTTGACGACACCGCGATCGACTGGCTGGCCGGCATTCTGGCCGAGGCGGCACTGGCCGAGATCATGCCGCGCTTTCGCCGGTTGGGCGATGGCGATGTCAGGCAGAAGACGTCGGCCGCCGACCTGGTGACCGAAGCCGACGTCAATGCCGAGCGGCTGATCACCGCGCGGCTGCGCGAGCGGTATCCCTCAGCGATGGTCGTCGGCGAGGAGGCCTGTTCCGACAATCCAGCGCTTTTAAACGGGTTGGGCGATGCCGATCTGGCCTTCGTCATCGACCCGGTCGACGGTACTTTCAATTTCGCCTCCGGCGTGCCGCTGTTCGGCGTCATGCTGGCGGTCGTGGTCAAGGGCGAGACCGTCGCCGGCATCATCCACGATCCCGTCGGCAAGGACTGGCTGATTGGCGCCAGGGGTGCCGGCAGCCATATCCGGCATGCGCACGGCAGCATCGAGAAGGTGCATGTAGCGGTACCCGCGCCGATCTCGGAGATGACCGGCTCTGTCTCCTGGCAATATATGGCCGAGCCGGAACGGACACGGCTGGCGCGCAACCAGACCAAGATCCTGTCGCAGTTCGCCTATCGCTGCGCCGCGCACGAATACCGCCTGCTGGCGAGCGGCCATGCCCACTTCGTCGTCTACAACAAGCTGATGCCGTGGGACCACCTGGCCGGCGTGCTGATCCATGCCGAGGCCGGCGGCCATGCGGCGCGCTTCGACGGCAGCGCCTATCTGCCCTCGCATCTCGGCGGCGGCCTGCTTGTCGCGCCAGACAAGGAAAGCTGGCACGAATTGCGCCGCGAGCTCTGGGCGCAGTAGGATCGATTGCTGCGTTAGCCGAAAGCAGTACAATCTCGCGCAAATCCGGAGGCTCTCGAATGAAACCTCGGTTTGCATTTGTCGCGGCGGCTCTTGCCGCCGGTCTGTTCGCCAGTTCCCTGGAAGCAAGGTCGCAAGAGCGCAGCTGTCGCAGTACCGATCCCGTCGACACGATAAAGGAGATGTCGGACGCGATCTATGCCTGCTGGAAGCCGCCACCCGGAACCGCGGGCATGTCCCTCACGCTGCGGTTCTCGCTTCGCCGCAACGGCACGCTGATCGGCAAACCTCGCGCCACATATTCCGATCTGGGAACCGATGCCCAGCGCAGCCGGGCCTTCGTGGCATCCATCCTCAGGGCACTCGATGACGCTCTGCCATTGCACTTTTCGGACAGCATGGGCGAAGCAATTGCGGGGCGCATGCTTGCCCCTCGGTTCACGGCAGCCCTTGAAGGTGCGTCCTAATGCAAGTCGGTGATGTGCCCTGAAACGGGCGGGTTCTGTGGCTGGAACATCTTGCCGCGCTCGGCGATGAAGATCATCAGCAGCGCGGCGACCGAGACGCTGCAGAAGCCGGCGGCCAGCGGCGTCACCGTGCCGTTGAAGGCCTGGCCGATCAGCGTACCGAGAATGCCGCCGAGAAACGTCTGCATGAAACCGAGGATCGACGAAGCCGTGCCGGCCAGTTGGCCGAGCGGCTCCATGGCCAGCGCGTTGAAGTTCGCGCCGAGCGCACCGAATGGAAGCATGGCGCAGGCAAAGAAGGTGATGAACAGCCAGAGCGGCATCTTCATCTCCAGCGAAATCACCAGCCAGGCAAGGCTGATGACCAGGAACAGCAGCAACGCACTCTGCGACAGGCGGCGCATGCCGATGCGACCGACAAGGCGCGAGTTCAGAAAG
>NZ_RZPF01000893.1:0-2270 GCF_004022735.1 Mesorhizobium sp. M7A.F.Ca.AU.001.01.1.1 | reverse complement strand
CATCGAGACGGTGTTCCAGGACCGGGCGCTGGCCGTGCAGCAGACCATCGTTCGCAACATCTTCATGGGCCGCGAGCTGACCGGCTTCATGGGCTTTCTCAGGGTCAACAAGGAGATCGAGGAGGCAAGCCGGCTGATGCGCGAGATCGGCTTCACCTCGAAAGTGTTCACGCCGCAGTCGATCGTCGGCCAGCTTTCGGGCGGCGAACGCCAGGGCGTGGCGATCGCCCGCGCCATCTACAAGCAGGCCGAGCTGATCGTCCTCGACGAACCGACGACGGCGCTGTCGCTGACCGAGACCGCCAAGGTGTTCCATTTCGTGCGCCAGGTGCGGGCGAGCGGCCGCTCGATCCTGTTCATCGGCCACAACATCCATCATGTCTTCGACATCGCCGACCGCTTCGTGGTGCTGGACCGCGGCAAGGTTGCACTGACGACCGACCGCAGCGAGGTCAAGTCGGCCGAAGATCTCATCAACTTCATGGAAGAGGTCGCGCATCCCGGCGGATTGGCCGGGCTGCACGATGCCGGCGACGCGGAGCAGAGAGCACGATGAGCAAGACCATGGAGCCCAACCTGCACGAGCCGTCCGCCGGCATTCCCCGTCCCAGTTCTCAAAAGGAATGGAGGCACCCATCCGATCACTGGATGCGCGGCTTCATCCTCGACAACCGTGCCGCGCTCGGCACGCTCGCCGTGTTCATCGTCATGATGACGGTGTTCCTGATCGCCAACCCGACCGTTTTCACCACCTGGTATCTCTACCGTTCGGTGCTGACGACGCTCCCCGTTGCGCTGTTCGTGGTGGTGCCGCTGGTCTTCGTCGTCACCTGCGGCGAGATCGACCTGTCGTTTCCGGCAACGATGGGCTTCGCCTCATGGGTCTTCGCGCTGGTCGTGCAGGCCGGCTACGATCCGTTTCTCGGCATCGCCGCGGCACTCGTCACCGGCATGCTGCTCGGCTTCCTGGTAGGCTCGCTGGTCGTCTATGGCGGGCTGTCGTCGTTGATCGCCACGCTGGGCATGAATTTCCTGCTGCGCGGCCTGATCCAGATCATCAACGAGGGCAAGTCGATGGCGCTGACCAGCCTCAGCGACAGCTGGGCCTACACGATCTTCTCCAGCCAGGTCCTGGGCGTTCCGGTGCAGATCTTCTGGGCCATCGGCTTCGTCGTGCTGTCGGCGATGCTCTACAACCGGCACCGCTTCGGCGCGCAGGTGAGGGTGGTCGGCGACAATCCAGACAGCGCCCAGCAGATGGGCATCGACGTCAAGCGTGTGCGGGTGAAAGTGTTCGTCTTCGTCGGCATCGGCGCGGCCATCGCCGGCACCTTCTCGGTGATGATCAACTTCACCTGGTGGCCGACCGCCGGCGACGGCTATCTCCTGCCGGTGCTGGCCTCGGTGTTCGTCGGCGGCACGCCGACCTGGGGCGGCATCGGCACCGTCGTCGGCGGCGCCATCGGCGCGGTTACCGTGTCCTTCATCCAGATCGGCGTCGTGGCGGCGGGATTAAGCGGTTTCTATGTGCAGTTCTTCAACGGGCTGATCATCATCCTGTCGCTGCTGGGGCACAAATGGAATCAGGCGCGGTATCGGTGAGGGGCTGTTTCGTTGGCGGACCGCATGCCTTGACGATTGGCGTAGACATCAATCACTTCGTCATCCACGGGTCTGCGCCGCGTCGCTACCCTCCTTGCTTCGCCCGTGGATGACGAAGGTGAGGCTTCCGCGGGGAAAACGCCATCTTCACACCGCGGCGACAAACCCGTCCAGCACGCGTTTCTGGCCGGCTTTGTCGAAGTCGATGGTCAGCTTGTTGCCTTCGATGGCCGAGATGTTGCCGTTGCCGAATTTCTGGTGGAAGACACGGTCGCCGACGTTGAAGGCGGACGGCTTGTCGGAGACGGATTTGGCGACCAGTTCGCCGTCGATGGTGCGGCCCTTGACCGAGGTGCGGCCGGCGCCGTAGCCGCTGTCCGTCTCGCCGTAGCCGATGCGCTCGACCTGGTGGCCGGAGCGCGAACCCCAGTTGCGGTCGGTCGCCTCGGTGCGGTTGGCCTGCGCCCGCTGCCAGCCCGGCGTCGCATAGGTGTTGGAGAAGGCGCCGGATTTTTCGCTGTCGGCGCCGACATTGTCGAAGCGCGAGGCGCCATAGGGGTTCTGCCGTCCTGCGCCCTGGCCGCCGCGGCCGGAGGCAAAGGAACCGCCGCCATAGGAATTGCCGTAGCCGCCGTAGGAGTTGCCGCTTTCAGCGACCTCGACATGGG
>NZ_RZPF01000892.1:0-2272 GCF_004022735.1 Mesorhizobium sp. M7A.F.Ca.AU.001.01.1.1 | reverse complement strand
GATCGATGTCTATCGCGAAACCCTGCCCAACGGCGTCAGCTACGACACGCTTGACCTGAATTCGAACTCGATCGGCGACAACACCCGCGAATTCGACGTGCCGCCCGGCCACTATTTCATGATGGGCGACAACCGGGACAATTCCGCCGACAGCCGTTTCACCGTCGGCTACGTTCCCGCGGAAAATCTGGTTGGCCGCGCCAATCTTGTCTTCTTCTCGATCGCCGGCAAGGCGAGCCCTCTCGAAATCTGGAAATGGCCGTCGCTGATGCGCGCTTCGCGCCTGTTCCACTTCGTCAATTGATGGCTTTGAAGCGCCCGACAGGCGAAACACTGGCCGGTTTGGTGAAGGCCAAGACCGGTTACGTCTTCAAGGATATCCGTTTGCTTGAGACCGCCTTGACGCATTCCAGTGCGGTCAAGGCGGCCACCAACAACCAGCGTCTTGAATTTCTTGGCGACCGCGTGCTCGGGCTTGTCGTCGCCGATATGCTTTTCGAAAAATTTCCCGATGCGCCGGAAGGTGAAATCGCGCCGCGCTTCAATGCGCTGGTCGATGCGCGGACCTGCTCCGAAATCGGCATCGAAATGCAGCTGGAGGATCTGGTCCGCGCCGATTCTGCCTTGAAGATGCGGTCGCGCGGCTCGGGCGGAAACTATCTGGCGGATGCGGTCGAAGCGCTGATTGCGGCGGTTTACGTCGACGGTGGCATCGAGGCCGCGCGGCGGTTCGTCCTGCGCTATTGGGAACCGCGCTCGCATACGGTGATCGCAAAGCCGCTCAATCCGAAATCCGATCTGCAGGAATGGATTGCCAAGACCAGCGATATCAGACCCGAGTATGTGATCGACAAGCGCGAGGGACCCGACCATCAGCCGGTCTTCACTGTATCCTTGCAGGTCCGCGGCTTTGCGCCGATAAGCGGCACCGGCGGCTCGCGCAGGGCGGCCGAAGAAGCGGCGGCTTCGGCATTTCTTGTGCGCGAAGGCGTTTGGGCCGCCGCATCGGCCCAAAAATCGGGGGGCTCGCGGCCCTCCAGTGAAGGGAGCGCGGCATGACCGCTACCGAAGAGCCGGCGACCACAGCCGCCGCCACGCATTCCGGCTTTGTCGCGCTGATCGGCGCGCCCAATGCGGGCAAGTCGACCTTGGTCAACCAATTGGTCGGCGCCAAGGTGTCGATTGTCACCCACAAGGTGCAGACGACCCGCGCCATCGTGCGCGGCATCGCCACGCATGACAATGCGCAAATCGTTTTCGTCGATACGCCCGGCATCTTCAAGCCGAAGCGGAGGCTCGACACGGCGATGGTGACCACCGCCTGGGGTGGGGCCAAGGACGCCGATATCGTACTGCTTCTGATCGACGCCGAGCGCGGCATCAGGGGCGACGCCGACGCCATCCTCGAACGGCTGAAGGATGTGCGCCAGCCGATGGTGCTGATCCTCAACAAGGTCGACCGCGTCAAGCACGAAGCGCTGCTGGCTCTGTCGGCGGCAGCGAACGAAAGGGTGCCGTTCAAGCGCACCTTCATGGTGTCGGCGCTGACCGGTTCCGGCTGCAAGGACGTGCTCGATTATCTGGCCGAGTCTCTGCCGGTCGGTCCCCGGTACTATCCGGAAGACCAGATCTCGGACCTGCCGATGCGCCAGCTCGCGGCCGAGATCACGCGCGAGAAGCTTTATCTCAGGCTGCATCAGGAATTGCCCTATTCCTCGCATATCGAGACCGAGAAATGGGAAGAGAAGCCGGACGGCTCGGTGCGCATCGACCAGACCATCTATGTCGAGCGCGACAGCCAGAAGAAGATCGTTCTCGGCCACAAGGGCGAGACCATCCGCGCCATCGGCCAGGCGGCGCGCATGGAGATAGCAGGCATCCTCGAACAGAAGGTGCACCTGTTCCTGTTCGTCAAGGTGCGCGAGAACTGGGGCGACGACCCCGAGCGCTACCGCGAAATGGGGCTCGAGTTTCCGCGCTAGGCTCGATGGTCAGCAAGCCGAACATCGACATAACGCTTGTCAGCCGATTGATCGCCACGCAATTTCCCAAGTGGAAGGATCTTCCGGTCAGGCCGGTTGCATCAGGCGGATGGGACAACAGGACCTTTCATCTGGGCGGCGAGATGACCGTGCGACTGCCAAGCGCCGCGGCCTATTCCCTGCAGGTGGAAAAGGAGCATCGCTGGCTGCCGAGGCTCACACCTCTGCTGCCGCTGCCGATCCCGGTGCCGCTGGCGATGGGAGTTCCGGCCGAAAGCTATCCCTGGCAC
>NZ_RZPF01000891.1:0-2276 GCF_004022735.1 Mesorhizobium sp. M7A.F.Ca.AU.001.01.1.1 | reverse complement strand
CACCACCGCAGCCGGTGCAGGACAGCATCGACGACACGCTGATGAGAGAACTTGAAGTATCGCTGGACCAGCCCCGTTCGGGCGGCCAGGTGGGCAAGCCGGCGGCGCCGCAGTCGCTCGACGACGAGATGACCAAGCTTCTCGGTGAACTCTCCAGCCAGAAGAAATGAGCGACCGCCGGGTCGCTATCCCCGCGAAACACCGTCGCCGGTCCGGCTGCCGAACCACCTCGTCCGAAGCCCCGAGGGTTTTCGATCTTCGCGCGCCCTGAGCGGTGGATGCCGCACCAATGAAAATGGCCGGAAAACCGGCCATTTTCAGAATCGAGTTCGTTCGAGACAGCCGGCCGTGAGCTTCAGTCGTCGCGATAGACTTTTTCGCGGCGCTCATGCCGCTCCTGCGCTTCGATCGACAATGTCGCGATCGGACGTGCATCGAGCCGCTTCAGCGCGATCGGCTCGCCGGTTTCTTCGCAATAGCCGTAGGTGCCTTCGTCGATGCGTTGCAGGGCGGAATCGATCTTTGCAATGAGCTTGCGCTGACGGTCGCGGGCCCTGAGTTCGATGGCCCGGTCGGTTTCCGAAGAGGCGCGATCGGCCAGATCGGGGTGGTTGGCGTTTTCTTGCTGCAGGATTTCCAGTGTTTCGCGCGCTTCGCGCAATATGTCATTCTTCCAGGTGACGAGCTTTGAGCGGAAGTAGGATTTCTGCCGCTCGTTCATGAACGGCTCGTCTTCGGAGGGTACGTAATCGGCGGTAACGATGTCGTTCATTCGACTCACCCAAACTGCCCCAAATTTGGCGCCTATATATTCGTCGTCCGACGCCTGCACAAGCGCAATCGGCCGCTGTTTCACGCAATTGTTAAAGTACCCGGGCACGCGTCTTTGCAGCCGCGTACGGTCGCTTTGGTACAAACTCCGCCGCGACACTTTGGATCCGGTGACGCATATTTTCCCTGATCGCGGTGCCCCCGGGGCCGATATGCAAGCGCATTTTGCAGCAGCCAGCGTTGGCTGATTCGCCGTGTTTGAAGAGCACGGGCCATTGTGCGCGACGCCGTTCTCGTGGCTAATCCCGGAAGGCTTCGGCATTCGGAGGTTGGGTGAGCAGGCTTTATCTGTTGCGACATGCCAAGGCTGGCTGGGCATTGCCCGGCATGCGCGATTTCGACCGTCCGCTCGATGCGTCCGGCCGCGCCGATGCCGAAATGATAGGCGCCGCCATGCGCTCCCGCCTCTATGTTCCGGACCGGACGCTGTGCTCCAACGCCAAACGCGCCAAAGAGACGCTGGAAGGCCTGGCCGGCCAGACCGACACCGGCCGGGTCCTGTTCTTCGACGGGCTCTACAGCGCGGACGCGGCCGGTTATCTCAACCTTATCAGGAACAATGGCGGATCGGGCTCGTTGCTGGTCATCGGCCACAACCCGATGATGGAAGACCTTGCCATGGCAGTTTCGGGCGGCGGCGACGAGGCTGCGCGGGCCACGCTGAACCATGGGTTCCCGACCGCGGGCCTGGCGGTCGTCCGCTTCGACGGCGATCTTGCCAGCGCCGCCCAAGGCACCGGCTATCTCGAAGCGTTCCTGACGCCGGCCGATCTCTGAAGCCATTTCAAAGCCTTGTTGCAGCGCCTATATCGGACGGACCGAAGTTCGAGAGAGCATATTTTGGCATCATCGCTGACCACCTTCACCGACGAGGCGAGGATTGCCCTCGACACGCTATCGGGCCGCGCCACCGGGCTTTTTTCCCCATCGCTGCGCCTCGGCGTGACCGGATTGTCCCGCGCCGGCAAAACGGTGTTCATATCGGCCCTTGTCCACAATTTGATCCATGGCGGGCGCCTGCCGCTGTTCGAGGCGCAGAAATCGGGGCGCATCGCGCGCGCCTTCCTCGAGCAGCAGCCCGACGACGCGGTGCCGCGTTTCCAGTACGAGGACCACATCGCAGCCTTGGTCAACGACCGCGTCTGGCCCGATTCGACGCGCGCCATTTCGGAGCTGCGGCTGACCATCGAATATGAATCGGCTTCCGGCTGGAGCCGCATGTTTTCCTCGGGCAGATTGTCGGTCGATATCGTCGATTATCCCGGCGAATGGCTGCTCGATCTGCCGCTGCTCGGCAAATCCTTCGCCGATTTTTCCCACGAAGCCTTTGAGATGGCCGTTCTGCCGGTGCGCGAGGACCTGTCGCAAGCCTGGCGGGCACTATCGGCCGGGATCGACCCGAACGCCGATGCCGACGAGATGACGGCGCGCCGCCTGGCCGAGAG
>NZ_RZPF01000088.1:0-12890 GCF_004022735.1 Mesorhizobium sp. M7A.F.Ca.AU.001.01.1.1 | reverse complement strand
CGACAAACCTGCCGCGGTGATCCTGGAAGGGATCCAAGGTGAAGGCGGCATCAATGCTGCGAGCGTTACGTGGCTGCAACGGCTGCGCGAGCTAACGTCGCGGCACGGAATCTTGATGATCCTCGATGACATCCAGGCCGGGGTCGGTCGCGCGGGCAGTTTCTTCAGTTTCGAAGCGGCTGCAATTGTGCCGGACATCGTTACCCTGTCCAAATCTTTGTCGGCGATCGGAACCCCAATGGCCCTTATTCTCATCAAGCCTGAACTTGATGTCTGGGCCCCGGGCGCACACACCGGGACCTTCAGAGGCAACAACTATGCTTTCGTCACTGCTCGTGCGGCCCTCGAAGCTTACTGGTCCGACTCCAAGTTCGAGGATGAGATCGCTCGCAAGTCTGCGATCTTGGTCCAAGAACTCAACGCGATTACCGAGGAATTCCCCACCCTCGGCCTGAGCGTGCGAGGCCGCGGTCTGATGTACGGACTCGTTTCACCGAAGCACCACTCCTTGCCAGGTCTGGTCTCCCAGGAGGCTTTTCGTCGGGGCTTGGTGATCGAGATCGCCGGCTCATACGGTGAGGTGCTTAAGTTCATGACTGCCCTCACCATCGCCGAGGCTGACCTTCGGCGTGGTCTGTCCATCATTCGCGACAGCATTGGCGCAGTAGCGACTACCCTCGACGGTGGAGGCGCGGCTCGCTAGCCGACAAAGCACCGGGCCACTAGCAGGTCCAAAATCGGGCCGCTCGCAGTCACGGAACGGGAAGGCCGTTCCGTGGCATGTGGCAGTGGGCGAACTCGGAGCGGCTGAACGGCAGACTAGGGCTTTCACTGCCGGACCGATACCACGGTTGCCGTTCTTCCTGCGGCGCCGACCACTGTCGCTGCGCCAATTCGAAGAAAATCGAGCGATAAGAAAGAGGACTGGATGGCCAGCAACGACGTAGTCAAAAATTATATCGATGGCGAGTGGCGGGATTCTGTGTCCGGCACACGCATCGAGGTCGATGACCCGGCGAGCGCCGAAACGATTGCTGTCGTAGCTGAAGCAGGACCCCAAGACATCGAGCTTGCCGTTACTGCTGCTCACCGCGTTTTTCGCGACCGCGTGCTGATAGACATGCATCCGTATGATCGCGGTCGCATGTTGTTTCGCGTTGCCGACGCCCTTGAAGCGCGTTTCGACGAGATCGCAGCCATTAACTGCGCGGAGACGGGGAAGGCATTGGAACTTGCCGATGGCGAGGTTCAGACCGCCATCAGATACCTGCGATACTATGGTGGCTTGGCCGACAAACTTGAAGGGCGCTCGATCCCGCGCGGGGCCAACCTGGTCAACTACACAGTCAGAAGTCCCTTCGGCGTGTCCGCCCAGATCGTTCCGTGGAATGGTCCACTTGAACTGACGGCCCGCTCGCTGGCCTGCGCCATCGCAACCGGCAACTCAGTCGTGGTGAAGTCGCCGGAACTAGCTCCCCTTTCCGGAGTTGAACTTGCGCGTGCCTGTGAGACAGCGGGGCTGCCTGCCGGAGCGGTCAACGTGCTCACTGGATACGGCCAAACGGCAGGCCAGGCGCTGATCGAACATCCCGACGTTCGCCACATCGTCTTCACGGGCTCGATTACTACTGGGCGGACGGTGCTCAAGACGGCAGCGGATCGGATCGTGCCCTGCATAATGGAACTGGGCGGAAAGTCGGCTGCAGTTGTGTATTCCGATGCCGACCTCGACTGCGTTGTGGAAGCGGTACGCGTCGGGACCTTTCTGAATGCAGGCCAGAATTGCAACAACCTTACACGTCTTATTGTGGAACGTTCTATTGCAGACAAACTGGTGGAAAGAGTGAGGGTCTGCGTCGAAGGACTGTCGGTCGGTCCAGGACGCGAAAACTGCGACATCACCCCGTTGATCTCCCGAAACCAACGACAAGGAGTTGAGCGGGCCTGCCAGACGGCCCTCTCGCAGGGCGCGCGACTCGTAACCGGCGGGACTGCGCTTTCGGAGCGGAGCGGTTACTTTATGGCGGCCACGGTGTTTGCCGATGTCGCGCGAGACAGCAATCTCTTCCAGCAAGAAGTATTCGGTCCTGTTCTTGCCGTTACCACGTTCGATAATCCGGGAATGGCCGTCAATCTCGCGAACGACACCGTTCACGGTCTGGCAGCGGGCGTGTTCACGCGGGATATTGACCGGGCCCTCTGGACCGCCGACCGCCTTTGGGCCGGTCAAGTGTACGTGAATGGGTGGTATGTGGGCGGGGTGGAAACACCGTTCGGTGGGATAAACCAGTCCGGCTACGGCAGGGAGAAGGGTCAGGAAGCGCTGGACGGCTACGTTCAGACGAGAAACGTTGGTATCCGCCTCTCGCAGCCACCATCTGGAAATTGAACGCTTGCTGATCCCTACCGACGGCGCGGCTGTCGGGCGATGCAGGATTCAATGACCTCGACCAAATCGAAATAAGCCCGGCGAGAGAATCCGTATCGGAGGTCATCGAGAACAACTCTAATCATAGGATTTTTGGCTGCGGACGGGCTTTACCCACCACGGACATGTAGGAGCGCATTGCCTAGCCCGCTGCGTGGGTCGCATGGGTCAGGAGAGGATCACAGTGCTTCAGAGACAATTGAGATTCGCAGAGCTGCCGCCGAAGATTTCGACAAGTTGGCAATGTTGAACCGCGAGTTGATCGAGGCCGAGAAGCATCGAAACCCCGATGACGGTTTCAGAACTCAAGGAGCGGTTTATTCAGTTGGTGAATCGCGAAATTTGGATGGTCGACCTCTTCAGCCAGAACGGCGAGATTGTGGGCCTCGCCACTCATCGTTTGGAGCCAGACAATGCGGAGCCGAGTGGGCAACGCGTCTTTTTGAGGCAATTCTACGTCAGCTGCCAACACCGACGTTCGGAGATTGGCTGCAGGACCCTTGAGCTGCTTATTCGGTCTCGTTTCCACAACAAATCAAGGATTTTCCTCGACGTGCTGGAGACCAATCCTGGCCGCAAGACCTTCTGGTCTCACACCGGTTTTGTCGCCTACAGCACGCTCATGGAGCGTCTCGTTGAAAAAGCGGACACCAAATAACCTGCGGTGCTGGGAATTAATTTGGGGATCGGATTGTCTGGCATTTGCGTGCGTCGCGCAAAAACACGAGAATAGAATCGAGCCGGTCGTAACCGAATGGGGCTCACTTGTCCCCGGCCTGCAGGCTAGCCGCTTCGACTTCATCACGGCCGGCATGTGGATCAAGCCGGAGCGCTGCCGCAACGTGCTGTTCAGCGAACCGATCGCTACGGAGAGAGGCGCACTGCTGGTGCCTAAGGGCAACCCGGAAGGGCTGCATTCTTATGAGGATGTGCGTGACAAGGGACTCACCTTCGTCAGTGATACAGGCTACACCGCGGTCCAGGACGCGAAAAAGTCAGGCATCGCCGACGACAAAATCATGCAGGTCGCCGGACCGCCGGCGGACAGGCTGTCGCGCCGCCGCCGGTGCCCTCGACTACTTTACAGCGACTGGACTTGTTAAGAAGGACCACAGCCTTGAGCTGGCCGATTCGTTCATCGCGCCAGCCAACTATCCTGCTATCGCCTTCGAGCTCAACGAGCAGGCTGCGGTCGACGCGTTCAATGCCGTATGCAGGACTATGTTGGCTCTGGCGAAATGATGGCAGTATTCGGCAAATACGGCTACGGCAAAGACAACCTGCGGACGGCAGCAAGACCGCTGACCTCTGCAGAGGCTGAAGGCAATGTGCCTTAACACGTCCCCGGTCATGGCGGGGACGTGTTCAGTGGGCAAGCGTCTGTGAGGCGATTTCAGGTCCACCGTGGCGGTGCTCACAAGACGCGCCTCATTGCCTGAAACAAACACATCTACACTTCATCGGGTGCGCACATGTGAGCGTCGCGGCCCACAATACGACGGCCAATATGCGGGCTGGCTCACCTGCCACATCAGGCAACTGCGCAAGCAAATCCCCTGACGTGTGCCGGAACGAGAAGCAGGAGAATACTGTGGAAATCAGAGTTGTACGCCCGGGCGACCTTTCTCAATTGCGCAAGATTTGTGACGAACACATCGACTTGGAAGGGGTGACAATAGCGGACCAGGACCTGAGTCCTTATTGGAACTCGGCGTTTTTTGGAACACCTGCCCAGTTGTTCGGTTGGGTTTGTGATGAAGGAGGGTGTGTGCTGACAGTTCTGCAAATTCGCTGAGAGAGGGCGGTCATGGCAGGCTGGTGATTGTTCACGTCACCGATTCCCGCGAAGGAACGCCACCATGACCAAGATTGAAAGTAAGACCGGCAGCGCTGCCATCAAAGACATTCTGCTTTCGGACCCGGACGGACTTCACGAAGTGATCCGTGCGGTGATGCAGGAGGTACTCGAGGCCGAGATGGACGAGGCGCTGGGGGCTTCGAAGAGCGAGCGCACACCTGAGCGGCTCGGCTACCGCTCGGGTTATTACGGCCGCACCCTTGTCACGCGGGTCGGCAAGCTTGAGCTGCGGGTTCCGCAGGACCGGGCCGGCCGCTTCTCGACCGAGCTTCTCGAGCGTTACCAGCGTTCGGAGCGGGCCTTGGTGGCGACGCTTGCGGAGATGTATGTGCAGGGCGTGTCGACCCGCAAGGTCAAGGCGATCACGGAAGAGCTGTGCGGCCATGCGTTCTCGGCCTCGTCGATCTCGGCCATCAACAAGCGGCTGGACGAGAGCCTCGCTGCCTTTGCCAGGCGCCCCCTTCAAGAGCCGTTTCCTTACCTCATCCTCGATGCGCGCTAAGAGAAGGTGCGTGAGGCCGGCGTCGTCATGAGCCAGGCGGTGCTGATCGCTGTCGGCATCGACTGGGACGGCCGGCGCCAGATCCTGGCCGTCGAGATGGCCAATCGCGAAAGCCGCTCGGCCTGGAGGGATTTCCTCGTCGCGCTGAAGGCGCGCAGCCCCAAGGGCGTCGAGCTGGTTGTCTCCGCCAATCATGCCGGCCTGGTCGCGGCGATCGGCGAGGTGATCCCCGAAGCCGCCTGGCAGCGCTGCTACGTCCACTTCCTCAGGAACGCGCTCGATCACCTGCCGAGAAAGCACGGCGCCGACTGCCTGCAGGACTTGCGCTGGCTCTAATGACCGGCGCGATCTCGCCGAGGCCAAGGCCGATCTCGCCGCATGGCTGTCCAAATGGTCGGGCCGCTATCCGCGACTGACGAGTTGGGTGGAGGAGACCATCGAGCGCACGCTGACCTTCTTTTGCCTGCCGCGCCAGCATCACAAGCATCTCAAGAGCACCAACATGCTTGAACGGCACAATGAGGAAATCCGCCGGCGCACCAATGTCATGCGCATCTTCCCCAATGAAAGCTGCCTGCGCCTCGTCAGGGCGCTGGCTGCGAGACCAACGAGAACTGGATGGAGGCCAACCGCTACATCAACATGGACGATCTGCGCGAGCACAAGAAGCTCGCTCTACGCCAAGCCGCATGACCAGCATCGTGGCCGCCCCATTTTGCAGAACTTGACGCACACAACCTGAAGGAGGTAAGCGTCATGACAACTCTTAGAGGATACATGACCGCGTCGATCCGGCTTTTCCTTGTTGGTCAGGGGCGATCCTCGGGTACGCCTCCGGCGAGGGCCGCCTTGCGCGATCATGGCACGGTAGCGAGGCTGGGCTCTTAAGGTCGTCCTTAGGAGCGTAAGCCCCGCGACCATCCCATCGCTGAAAACAAACCCTTGATCAGCGGGCGCCCGACGGACCGCCTCTGTCGTCGTGGCGCTCCCATGAAGAACCTGGCCCATAGTGCATCCTTTGATTCGGAAGATAAGGATGCCCCATCAAAACCTGAGATCAAACATTTAGGCAGGCCTCGACTGGGACAAGTAAAACGGCCGCATTCGAGGCATGAGGCTGCACGCGTCTAAGATCCGAACAGCCAATACCCGAGCGTCCTCGACATCCCCGCCGCCAGAAGTCAACGATGCCCAGATCGGCCGCACGACCACCAGCAGAAGGGCGCCACCTCAACCCGTCCTACACTCAACATTTTGTCGCGTCCGCGACGTGCCTTCTTGATCCGATCCGTGGTCTGCTCACCTAAATAGCTGAAAGAGATCACGCATTTCTGTTTCCGGCCTGATTAGCCAGTTTGGCACGAGGTTTGCAACTTTGTGTGCGATCCAGTTGAACGGGCCGATTGGCACAGTCACCTGAAATCACAACTAATTAAAGGAACGGAACATGTCGGAACTGTATCGGATGGCATTACCAATGGGGGACAGCCGGCCGGCAATGCCTCCGCCCACCACAACCAGCCTTCGCCTGACTGTCTCGTGCTGGCCACGCCAGAGTAATCAATTTTGTCCTAAGAACCACAATACGACAAATCGCAGAACGTCCATCCATCCATCCTGAAACCAAGACACAGCAATCGCTTGTCGACGCAGTGTCCCACCGCCGAGAGGAAATGTAGATGAGAAAATTTGTTGCCGCCAAGCTTCATGGAATAACTGTGACCGACGCGAATTTGAACTACCGGGGCTCAATAACTTTGGATCCAGATCACTGCGACGAAGCCGGCATCCTTCCAATGGAATTCGTTGAAATCTGGAATAAATCATCGGGCGCTCGAATCAGCACTTACGTGATTTATGGAGAGCGGGGTTCTCGTTGCTGCGTGCTGAACGGAGCCGCTGCTCGCACCTGTCAGGTCGGGGACGAAATAATCGTTTGCTCCTCCGCATACATCGAGGAGCATCAGATGGTGGAGATCAAGCCGCGAGTGCTGACTTTCCACCGGGATAATTCTATCTGCGACCACATGTTCTACGAGGGTGCAATAGACGACGATGGAAGGATAACGTTCTCGATTCGCGAGGGCTCTCCCGGCGATAACGCGCTAAAACTCACTCCCTAGTAGGGCCTTTCGGTGACAGCTCGTGGCGCCGGGTCCCGGTCAAGGGCGTACTCGTCCCCAGTACTCTGGTACGCGATACAGTGCATTATCCCACTCGGCCACTATTCGGTCAGTTGCCATCAAGCCCAATCGGTTCTGCCCAGATCTGGGAAGACGATTTTGCTGCGCCAAAGGCAACTTCAGCTTCAGCCAGCGGCTGCGGGTAGAGGCGACCAATTTCACGGAATGTTTGGCCTTGGATCGTTGTCTTTAAGTCTGAGGTCCACGATGGCAAAACGACCTATCGACAAAAACGCAGAGTGGAGAACAGCCAATGTCAAGGAAAGCTCTCATCCTGGTTGAAGGCCATGCAAGAGGTAATGGAATACGATACATCCACGCGGCCCGGCGTCTTGGCTTTCATCCAATTACACTATCAGTTGATCCAACACAGTACGAGTATCTTGCGGCGGAAAGAAGCGAGGCAATCCGTGTCGATACAACCAATCTTGATACCTTGATTCGCGAATGTTCCAGGCTGCGTGAGACCAATGACATCGCTGGTATCACGGGCTTCTCGGGCATCGACGAGTCGGTCTATGCAACCGTTGGCAAACTATGTCGGCATTTCGACTTACCGGGACCCAACCCCGAATTGATTGAACGATGCTGTGACAAATTCTCTCAGCGCCAGCTACTTGCGGAAGCCGGAGTTCCGATACCCGCTTATCGCATGGCGCTGAATGTGGCAGAAGTAGAAAGCGCTGTCGCGGAGATCGGCTTTCCCGTAATTGTTAAGCCGGCAATCGGCAGCGGTAGCATCGGTGTCCGATTGTGCCGCAACGCCGATGAGTTAGCTGACCACACGACCTATCTGTTGGGTGGGAAGCACATCTGGCCGTCTTCGCCGAGGATATTGGTTGAGGAATTCGCGCGCGGCCCTTTTTATAGCGTGGAGATAATGGGCAATGAGGTTATTGGGATTGTCGCCGTTGATTTCGGCCCCCCACCGCATTTCGTCTTCCGTGAAACGACCTTCCCGGCCCCGCTTGCGGAAGACGATCATGACCGTATCGTTGATGTTTCGCTGAGGTGCTTGCAAGCTCTTGGCCTTAATTGGGGGCCAACGAACATCGAGCTCCGGTTGACTAATCATGGCCCGGTTGTAATCGAAGTGAATCCGCGTCTTGCTGGTGCGCTTGAGCCTGAACTGGTCCAACTGGCGAGCGGTGTCGATCTGGTCACCGAGCACATCAAGCTTGTCGTCGGCGAGGAATGGGATTTGCGCAGAAGGCATTTGCAGACCGCAGCCGCGCGGTTCCTAGTTGCTGATTGCGACGGCACCCTCGATTGGATCGATGGCGGCAGTCAGGCGATCGCGGTACCAGGTGTCGCTGAAATCAAATTGTATGTTGAACCCAACGCGCCGATCTTCAGGAAAGGCGATTTTCGAGACTGGATAGGACATGTCGTCGCCGTTTCACCCAGCCTTGCTCAGACCGAAGCGATACTCCAACGAGCTGTCGACTTAATCGCTTGGTCTATCACACCGCCGTCGGGCGAACAGGAGCGATCTGCAGCCCCACGACTCCCCCCCAACTGAGAGGTGATCCGTCGCCAGCATAAGAACTCTTACCCGCAATAGCTCGCCTTGTTGTCAAAAGCATAGCTGGAGTTCAAACTTATGAATATATCCAAGGGACCCCAGGCATTCCCTAGAAGTGAATACCTTCGCCGGCTCGGCTCGGTGAAGTTCGAAATGGGTCGGTGCGATATCGACGCGCTCGTCGTTTCCGACCAACATAACATTACCTATCTCACGGGGTACACCGCGCTATCAGCCTATGTTCCTCAGGCCGTTGTGGTTTCGATACGAGAAGAGGAACCGACGTTCATTCTGCGCCGCTGTGATGCGCCGGCAGCCATTCATCAATGTTTTATGGAGCGCGACAAAATCGTCGCATACCCCGAAGCGTATATTGGAAATCCTGACAAGGATGGCTATGACGCGGTAGTCGATTACTTGGAGGACGTCGGCCTCGCGAGTCGAGGCATAGGAATCGAGCTATGCTGCCTTCCATCGCAATCGGCGAAAAAGTTTAGGATGCGCCTGCCTGGTGCCACGATCGTCGATGCTACTAAGGCGGTCACTTGGAAAAGGCTCATCAAGTCAGATCTCGAGATAGCTGTAATGCGGGAGGCGGCGGCAATCTCAGACGCCGCGATTCGACGCGCTGCTGAGGTAATACGCCCCGGGGTGCGTGAAGCAGACGCGTGCGCGGAAATTGTGGCAACGTTGGTGCGCGGCGCAAACGGTAAGCCAGGAAGCGGGATCGAGGGAATAAGTTTGTGTTCATCACCGCGAACGGGAACGTGCCACATTCCGTGGAGCGAGGACGTTTTTCGCTATGGATCGCAGGTGAATCTCGAAATCGGCGGTGCGCGATATGGTTACTGTGCTGGGCTTATGCGCACTTACACGATCGGCTCACCCTCCGATCGTCTACGTCGCGTGCATGAGATCCAAGTCGCCGGCCTTGAGGTCGCTCTTGATGCGATACGGCCAGGAGCGACTTGCAGCGATGTTGCCAACGCCTTCAATCGCAGCATCGAGAAGCGGGGCCTCAAAAAGGAGACGCGTTGCGGCTATGCACACGGCATTGGTTGGTTGGAGCCGACCGCAAGCCTTAAGGATGGCGATATGACAGAGTTGCTACCAAACATGACCTTTCACCTGATGTTAGGTAATTGGATCGAGGAGGATTTTGGATACGTCATCAGCGAAACGTTCCGTGTCACAGACTCCGGCGTCGAGGTACTGACCACTGCTCCCCGGAAGATTTTTGAGATCTAAATTAGAATATGGCTTGTCATAACGACAGCGCGGACGTCCGGAATAGATCTTGCCGGTCGACGAGATGTCGCCTACCTTGTTGAAGTGCGGACGGCGAGCGGCGGTCGGCATGCGGGGCCGATCCGTGTCGAGGCGAAGCCGAACGCACGCTGGTCGCTGTACGACCAGTTCTCCTGCGGCCGATCAACTCGTCGACGACGTGACGCGCGAATGCCTTACGCGATTCCGGACACAGATCTCTGGTCGCCGCGTTGCTCGCGAACTGACGACCTGATCGCCCAGCGCGGCAAGCCCGGCATGATCGTCGCAGACCACCGCACGGAGTTTACCTCGAACACGGTCCTTGCCTGATCAATGGATCATCGCGCCGAAAATACATTCCGCTGCAAGCCCATGTGCGCAACATAAATGGCTGCACCTCTAGTCTACTCGCCACTGTTTAAAAGACTGGGGCAGGTCAATGCGCTTTCGTTACGACCTCAGAGCAAGTCTACAGGTCATAGTAGTAGGTAAGGTATGGACTCAATTTACCGATCTTGTCATAGAGCGCCCGCGCATGATAATTTGATCTGTCCGTATTCCAATAGATTCTCAGCCAGCCTTGGTCGCGACCGTAGGAGGCCAGATTCGTGAGCATGGCTTGGCCAATCCCCTGGCGCCGCGAAGACTCGTCGACATAGAGATCTGCGAGAAAACAGACCGGACGATCGCTAAGAGTATACGGGTGAATGACAAAGGTAGCAAAACCTATGGTAACGCCAGTTGCTGAGACCGCGATCAGCGCGTTAATCGGTTCGTCTGGGCGCTCGATGCGCCGCCAGATCCTATCTGTCGCCTGTTCTGATGAATTGAGACCTTGGTCGGCGCAATATGCGTACCAAAGGGACCGCCATGCATCGCGGTCGGCAGTGCCTGCGAGACGAATCTCCATGAGGGGCGGGCTCCGGCTGAGAATGGGCTCCAGGGCGCGAGGTGTTCGGCCTGAAAGGTTGACGGCTTGCGATAACTGCCACCGGCCCGCAAGACGTGCAGCACGCGACCGCCGGGTGTTATAAGATCTTTCCGCCTGTGACGGCGTCGTGGTCGCGCTGGAACTGGTTCCCGGGAGCTCGGTTCGCGATACGTCAAGCGCGAGTTGGGCGAGCGTTATCATGGGATCAAGTTCCCTCAGGTTTTCCCGCAGCACGTTTGCGACAGCGGTGCAGATCTAGTGCGATCTTTCCCTGCGACCACACGATGCAAACAATCTGACACCATAGGTGCATTCATCCCGAAGCGGGCTTCCGACCGCCGCGCTACACGCGCGACGGCGGGACAATCTAGCGGATGCGAGAGTTCTTCCAGCTTACCACGGAGATCTGCACCGCGTCGGCGCCATAATTGCGCATGCTTTAGAAAAGCAGACAATCATTGCAGTTCGCGCGCGCGTCCGGCGCCATTCCCAGTCACCCATATTGACTCAACGTTGCGCAGCATCATTTCTACAACACTAACTTGCTGCCCTTGTCGCGAAGTCAGGCGAGCGTCGATCTCGGGATAAATAAAGAAGGGCAGCGAAATTCGATCAGTCGGACCACTATGCACGACCTGGTGGGGCGTACTCTTGAAGCGGCCGTCGCTCAAGACCTGAAGGAGGTCGCCCAGATTGACTACGAGACTATCGGGCAGGCTCGGCACCGGCATCCATCGACCGCGGAACCACACCTGCAAGGAACGCAGGGGGAGTTCCTCTTGCAGCAGCAGCGTGAAGAAGCCATGATCCGTGTGCTTTGCGCAAGTGCCGCCGCGAGCTGGATACCGTATCACGCGTTGCCCAAGCGTCGGCGTGCTGAAATGGCGTTGGAACCATGCCTCTTCCATACCTATCAGGTCCGCCAGCGCATCCCCGATCTGGGGGACAATCCCGGCGAGCACGGTAGCCTGCAAAGCAAGCAGGTTTCTTGCGAAGCCAGGAGCCAAGGCTTCATCCGGAAGGCGCGTGCGGCCGGAGAACGGACGCCGGTCGCCTTCGTTCTCAATTCCGAGGTCGAATACCTCCTTTGGATCGAAGCCGGCCTCAGGATGTAGCATTTCGCCGTGTAAAGGACTGTATCCACGGGCGGCAGTGGGGTACACGTCCTGAAAGGCGTGCCCGTAGCGTTCCTTAACCGACTGTGGCAATGCGAAGAATCGCCGGGAAGCCTCAATGGCTTGCGCGATCTGTTCCCCGGGGATGCCGTGCTCGACAAGGTAGAAGAACCCGTATTCCTGGCATGCCATTTGCAGGCGCTGGCGCTCGTCACGTCGCGTTGCATCGTCTCTCAATTTCGAAAGTGAAATTTTCGGCAGCGTGGTCATAGTCAATCCCCTTTTTGGGCGCTTAAGTTGATTAGTGTTTGCCGCGGCTCTCAAAGTCGACAGTTCCTTGGATGTGGGCAACGCGCCGTCTCTTCCAATAATAACGAAAGTCGACATGATGTCCCATTCTAAGGCTAAGCCGATGGCTGGGCGGTGATTCCGTCTTAGCAATTGATCTCTAGCGCTTCCTGGTGAAGATAACAACGATTTGTATGTTAATATAGTTGTATATATTGTTACATCCGTCGCGGTTAGTTTAACATTATCACGGCCAAGATACTAAGAGCGATTTACAATTCTGAATTGCTTTATGACTTCCAGGCTCAATCCAGACCAGCGCCGACCTCCGGGTTTCATGGCAGGATCGGCCATCTCGAAGAGCTCTATGACGCGAGGTATCGCCAGCTACCTGAGCTCGTCCATCACACACGCCGTCCCGGACGATGGCCGAATGGCAGAAACCGACCGCTCGAAATTTTCCTATCCCATAGTCTTTTTCGACGCTATCCGGGTCGAGCGGTCAAGCTCAGGGACGAAGACTTCGTTCGCAAAAAAGCCATCTACATCGGGTTCGGCGTTCTGCCTGGCGGCACCAAGGAGCACATGAGCTGAGGAAGCGCTTGTCGACGTTATCCGCCGTCTCGACGAGACGACTAGCCGAGCAGCAAAGCAGGCAGCGATTTAGCTCCGTCTGCCGTCTCTCAAGGTTGTGTCGGCCAATTTCTCAGCCACCATAATCGTCGGAATGTTTGTGTTCGCCCGAGGGCAAAATGGCATGACGGAAGCGTCGGCGATCCTCAAACCCAAAA
>NZ_RZPF01000890.1:0-2239 GCF_004022735.1 Mesorhizobium sp. M7A.F.Ca.AU.001.01.1.1 | reverse complement strand
CGATGGGAATGCGTGCGAAATTATAGCTCGGCGGCGGCGAGGATGTTGCCCACTCCAAGGTTCCTGCGTCCCAAGGATTGTTGCCGGCCGAGGTGCCTTTCAACGCGCCATGCACAAGGTTGAAGGTGAACAGGACAAAGCTCAGGAAGAAGAGTAACGCCCCAGCCGAGATGAAAAGGTTGATGTTGCCCCAGCCAAGCTCGGCCGGATAGGTGTAGACACGTCGTGGCATGCCCCACAGGCCGACCAGATGCATCGGGAAAAAGGCTGCATTGAACCCGATGAAGGCCAGCCAGAAATGCCACCGCCCGAGGCGTTCGCTCATCATGCGGCCGGTGACCTTCGGGAACCAGAAATAAGCCGCGCCAAGCAGCGGGAACACCGAGCCGCCGATCAGCACGTAATGGAAATGGGCGACGACGAAATAGGTGTCGTGGACCTGAAGATCCAACGGCACTGAGGCGAGCATCACGCCCGTCAGCCCGCCGATGACGAAGATGAAGAAAAAGCCGAAGACGAACAGCAACGGAGTTCGGATCACCGGTCTGCCGTCCCATAATGTTGCCAGCCAGCAGAAGATCTGTACGCCGTTCGGGATGGCGATCATCATGCTGGATGCGGTGAAGAAGCTGGCGCCAAGCTTTGGCAGGCCGGTGGCGAACATGTGATGGACCCAAAGCCCGAACGAAAGGAAGCCGACCGCGATCAGCGACAGGACCAGCCCGAGATGACCGAATGTCGGTCGCCTGGCGAAAACAGGAATGATCGAGGACACCATGCCCGTCGCCGGCAGGAAGATGATGTAAACTTCCGGATGGCCGAAGAACCAGAAGAGGTGTTGGAACAGCAGAGCATCCCCACCTTCGGCCGGGTTGAAGATGTGCGTGCCAACCAGCCGGTCAAGGATCAGGAAAGTCGAGGTGATCATCACCGCCGGCATCGCGAAGACGACGACGAAGGAAGTGACCAGCATCGCCCAGACATAGAGCGGGATCTTGTCCAGCGACATGCCGGGGGCTCGCTGCTTGAAGACCGTGACGATGGTCGCCACCGCGACGGCCAGTGACGACACTTCGGTATAGGTGATCATCTGCGCCCAGACGTCAGCCCGCTTGCCCGGTGCGAATTCGGGGCCGGACAGCGGTACGTAGGCGAACCAGCCCACATCAGGGGCCATGTTGAGGGCGAAGGACACCCAGGCGAAAGCGCCGCCCGAGACGTAGACCCAGTAGCTGAACGCGTTCAGGCGCGGAAACGCGATGTTGCGGGTGCCGACCATCAGCGGCACCAGGTAGATCCCGGTCGCCTGCATGATGGGCACGGCGAACAGAAACATCATCGTAACGCCATGCATGGTGAACAGCTGATTGTAGAGGTCGGGCCCGATCAGCCCGCGTTGCGGTCCAGAAAGCTGGATGCGCATGACGACAGCGTTGAGGCCGCCAAGACCAAGGAACACGAAAGCGGTGATCAAATAGCGTCGTGCGATCACCTTGTGATCGACGCTCGACAAGGCTCCGACGATGCCGGATGGCGTCCGCCAGGTGCGCTCGAGCCAGCGATGCAGGCCGGCATCATCCATGCCGGTGTCGCGCGGTCCGTCATGCTCGGGCGCGATGTCGCCTTTTGCAGATACCTTGCGCTCCGGCGGCAGGTCGCGTTGGCTTGTGAGATCCGCGCTGCTCATTTCAGACCCTCGAGATAGGCGACCACGGCATTGAGCTCATCGCCGCTGAGCTCCACCACCGGCATGTGGGAGCCGGGCTTGATGCCTTGCGGGTCGGCTATCCAGGCGGCGAGATTGCCGCGGCTCATCGTCAAGGTCCCGGCAGCGAGCGTCTGCCGGCTGGCTATGTGGGTGAGATCGGGAGCCACCGTTCCGCCGGCCGGCGTCCCCCCGATCCTGTGACACATCACGCAGGGGCGTTTGAGGAACAGGTCCGCACCGACCTTGGCTTCGCCGCTCGCCGGCGCGCCGGCCGGCTGCAACTGGTCGTTCAGCCAGGCATCGAATTTCGGGCGCGGCTCGGCGATGATCAAGGTGCCCATGTTGGCGTGCTGCGCACCGCAGAATTCAGCGCATTGACCACGGTAGACGCCTGGCTTGTCCGCCTTGATATCCAGGACGTTCATGTGGCCCGGGATAAGGTCGAGCTTGCCGGCCAAGCTTGGGATCCAGAAGGAATGGATCACATCGGTCGAGGTCAAAAGCAGCCGCACCGGCTCGCCGGCAGGGATA
>NZ_RZPF01000889.1:0-2282 GCF_004022735.1 Mesorhizobium sp. M7A.F.Ca.AU.001.01.1.1 | reverse complement strand
TTTATGGCCCGAATTTGCGTATGGAAATGACGCTTTGAGCGGCCCTGACCGGGCGAGACACGGAATTGAGAGACAAGAGGGTTTAATGCCTACCGTCAACCAGCTGATCCGCAAGCCGCGCATTGCGCCGGTGAAGCGCAACAAGGTCCCGGCCATGCAGCAGAACCCGCAGAAGCGGGGCGTCTGCACGCGCGTCTATACAACGACGCCGAAGAAGCCGAACTCGGCGCTGCGCAAGGTGGCCAAGATCCGCCTGACCAATGGTTTTGAAGTGATCGGGTACATCCCCGGCGAAGGCCACAACCTTCAGGAGCACTCCGTGGTGATGATCCGCGGCGGCCGCGTCAAGGATCTTCCGGGCGTTCGCTACCACATCATCCGCGGCGTGCTCGACACGCAGGGTGTGAAGAACCGCAAGCAGCGCCGTTCGAAGTACGGCGCCAAGCGTCCGAAGTAAGATTTTCCGGCCTTGGCGCTCCTTGAGTGCGTCGGGCTATGAGATTGAGAGACAAAAGCCATGTCGCGTCGTCACAGTGCAGAAAAGCGTGAGATCAATCCGGACCCGAAGTTCGGCGATCTGATCGTCACCAAGTTCATGAACGCCGTCATGTATGACGGCAAGAAGTCGGTCGCCGAGACCATCGTCTACGGCGCGCTCGACCAGGTTCAGTCGAAGACCAAGCAGGAGCCGGTCACCGTCTTCCATCAGGCGCTCGACAATGTCGCGCCGCATGTGGAAGTGCGTTCGCGTCGTGTCGGCGGCGCCACCTACCAGGTTCCGGTCGACGTGCGCCCCGAGCGCCGCCAGGCATTGGCCATTCGCTGGCTGATTGCTGCGGCCCGCAACCGCAACGAGACCACGATGGTCGACCGCCTCTCCGGCGAGCTGATGGACGCGGCCAACAACCGCGGCACCGCTGTCAAGAAGCGTGAAGACACCCACAAGATGGCTGAAGCCAACCGCGCTTTCGCGCACTACCGCTGGTAAAGCGCGAACGAGACTGAGAGGCAGCTACGATGGCCCGCGAATACAAAATCGAAGACTACCGCAATTTCGGTATCATGGCGCATATTGACGCCGGCAAGACGACGACCACCGAGCGCGTCCTCTACTACACGGGCAAGTCGCACAAGATCGGCGAAGTCCACGACGGCGCTGCCACCATGGATTGGATGGAGCAGGAGCAGGAGCGCGGCATCACCATCACGTCCGCCGCGACCACGACCTTCTGGAAGGCTCGTGACGGCAAGATGCACCGCTTCAACATCATCGACACCCCCGGCCACGTCGACTTCACCATCGAGGTCGAGCGTTCGCTGCGCGTGCTCGACGGCGCCATCGCGCTGCTCGATGCCAATGCCGGTGTTGAGCCGCAGACCGAGACTGTCTGGCGCCAGGCCGACAAATATCGCGTTCCGCGCATGATCTTCTGCAACAAGATGGACAAGATCGGCGCCGACTTCTATCGCTCGGTCGAGATGATCGGCTCGCGCCTCGGTGCGCATGCTGTTGTCATGCAGCTGCCGATTGGCGCCGAGACCGAGTTCAAGGGCGTTGTCGACCTCGTCGAGATGAACGCGCTGGTCTGGCGCGACGAGACGCTGGGCGCTGCCTGGGACATCGTCGAGATCCCGGACGACCTCAAGGCTCGTGCCGAAGAATACCGCGAGAAGATGATCGAGGCTGCCGTCGAAATGGACGAGACGGCGCTTGAGAATTACCTCGAAGGCAAGATGCCGTCGAATGACGAGATTCGCGCGCTGATCCGCAAGGGCACCATCGCGGTCAAGTTCTACCCGATGTTCTGTGGCTCGGCCTTCAAGAACAAGGGCGTGCAGCCGCTGCTCGACGCCGTTGCCGAATATCTGCCGTCCCCGGCCGATGTTCCCGCCATCAAGGGCGTCGATGCCAAGACCGACGCCGAGATCGAGCGTCATGCCGACGACAACGAGCCGCTGTCGATGCTCGCCTTCAAGATCATGAACGACCCGTTCGTCGGTTCGCTGACCTTTGCGCGCATCTATTCGGGCAGGCTCACCAAGGGCATCTCGGTCGACAACACCGTGAAGGGCAAGAAAGAGCGCATCGGCCGCATGCTGCAGATGCATGCGAACTCGCGCGCCGACGTCGAAGAGGCTTTTGCCGGCGATATCGTTGCTCTTGCCGGTCTCAAGGACACGACCACCGGCGACACGCTGAGCGATCCGCTGCATCCGGTCATCCTCGAGCGCATGGAATTCCCCGATCCGGTCATCCAGATCGCCATCGAGCCGAAGACCAA
>NZ_RZPF01000888.1:0-2283 GCF_004022735.1 Mesorhizobium sp. M7A.F.Ca.AU.001.01.1.1 | reverse complement strand
CCTGAGGCCGGAGATGGATCGTTCCGTGGCCCGCATCATCTCCCTGGCGATGCGGCCATGGGTTTCCTCATGGGCGCGGACGCCGGCGAAGAACCGCGTCCAGCGCTTCCGGAGCGTCGGGGTGGTGGCCGAGGCGACACGCGGAAATGTGTAGAAGAGATTGAGCGTGCCGTTGGCACGCCGCAAGCGGCAGACGCCATTGTCCTGGCTGGTGTCGAGGTCCCAATCCACAGCGTAGCCGGTCAGCGCGATGGCATGCGTCATGAAGCCGTGCTTCGGCCCCTTGCGGTCCATAGCTTGGACTAGCGCCAGCCCCGTGTTCCCGGTGATGTCGTAGGTCCGCGTCTTGACCACCACCCTGGTGCCGGCCGAGGCCGCCGAAGCCAGACCGAACAGCGCACCGATCGCCACTAGGCATGCCAGAACCGTCAGGCGCATGGCCATCTCCTTATCGTCAAGGAATGGAACCATAAGCGCGCGGCAGTTTCAACAGTTCTAATGTTCCACATGCCACGGGAGACCCCGAGCCATCGTCGGGACCTTTGCACGCTGCGGCCGGCGCGGGCCTACATGCCCTGATAGACCGGGCCTTCTCCGCCTTGCGGCGGCACCCAGTTGATGTTCTGGTTCGGGTCCTTGATGTCGCATGTCTTGCAGTGGACGCAGTTCTGCGCGTTGATGACGAAGCGCACATCCTTGGCCGTGGGATCGGCGGCGGCGTTGCCGTCCTTATCGACCCACTCGTAAACGCCGGCCGGACAATAGCGCGTCGAGGGGCCCGCAAAGACATCGTGCTCGGAACGCTTCTGCAGCTCCATGTCGCCGACAAGCAGGTGGACCGGCTCGTTTTCCTCGTGATTGGTGTTGGACAGGAACACCGAGGACAGCCTGTCGAAGGTCAGCACGCCATCGGGCTTCGGATAGGCGATCTTCTTGTGCCGGGCGGCAGGCTCGAGCGTTGCGTAGTCGGCCTTGCCATGCTTCAGCGTGCCGAAGGGCGAGACACCGAACAGCGTGTTCAGCCACATGTCGAGGCCGCCAAGGCCGACACCGACGATGGTGCCGAAGCGCGACCACAGCGGCTTGACGTTGCGCACCTTCTTCAGATCCTTGCCGATGTCGGTCGCGCGCCAGGCTTCCTCGTAGGACGCGAGTTCGTCGTTGGCGCGCCCGGCGCCGATCGCCTCGGCGACATGCTCGGCCGCCAGCATGCCGGACAGCACGGCATTGTGCGAACCCTTGATGCGCGGCACGTTGACGAAGCCCGCGGCACAGCCCATCAGCGCACCGCCGGGGAAGGACAATTTCGGCACCGACTGCCAGCCGCCCTCGGTGATGGCGCGCGCGCCATAGCCCAGCCGCTTGCCGCCTTCGAACGTAGCCGCGATCGCCGGATGGGTCTTGAAGCGCTGGAATTCCTCGAACGGCGACAGCCAGGGATTCTTGTAATTGAGGTGGAGGACGAAGCCGACCGCCACCTGGTTGTCCTCGAGATGGTAGAGGAACGAGCCGCCGCCGGTCTTCAAGTCAAGCGGCCAGCCGAAGGAATGCTGGACCAGCCCCGGCCGGTGGTTCTCCGGCTTGACCTGCCAGAGTTCCTTCAGGCCGATGCCGTATTTGCCCGGTTCGCGGCCATCGGAAAGCTTGTATCTGGCGATCAGTTGCTTGGCGAGCGAGCCGCGAGCGCCCTCCCCGATCAGCACATATTTGCCCATCAGCGCCATGCCGGGTGCGAAACCCGGGCCGTGCGTTCCGTCCTTCTCGACGCCCATGTCGCCGGTAACGACACCGGTGACGGCGCCTTGCTCATTGTAGAGCAGGCCGGCAGCGGCAAAGCCCGGATAGATCTCGACGCCGAGCGCTTCGGCCTTGGTCGCCAGCCAGCGGCAGACATTGCCCAGCGAAACGATGTAGTTGCCGTGATTGTTCATCAGCGGCGGCATGAAAATGTTGGGCAGACGGAACGAGCCGGCAGGACCAAGGACCAGGAAATGATCCGCGGTGACCGGCGTCTTGAAGGGATGGCCGTCCTCGTCGCGCCAGCCCGGCAAGAGCCGGTCGATGCCGATCGGATCGACGACGGCGCCGGAGAGAATATGGGCGCCGACCTCACCGCCCTTCTCCAGGACGACGACCGAAAGCTCGGGATTGACCTGCTTGAGGCGGATGGCGGCGGCGAGGCCCGCCGGACCGGCACCGACGATAACCACGTCGAATTCCATGCTTTCGCGTTCGATGTCGCTCATCAACCCCTCCGCACTGGCTTATCCCATTCGGGTATCT
>NZ_RZPF01000887.1:0-2285 GCF_004022735.1 Mesorhizobium sp. M7A.F.Ca.AU.001.01.1.1 | reverse complement strand
CCCCACTTGAGGGGGAGATGTCCGGCAGGACAGAGGGGGGCGCCACGGAACACCGTGGACCGAGAGGCAGCTCTACTCCCCCACCGCCGCCTCATAGACATCAGCCTTGAACCCGACCATAACCCGGTCGCCTACCTCCAGAACCGGCCGCTTGATCATGGTCGGCTTGGCCAGCATCAGCGCCTTGGCGCTCTTCTCGTCGAGACCCTGCTTTTCCTTGTCCGGCAGCTCGCGGAACGTCGTGCTCGCCTTGTTGAGCAGCTTTTCCCAGCCGACCTTGCCCGCCCAACCATCCAGCCGCTTCGCGTCCAGTCCCTCGGCCCTGAAATCGTGAAACCGGTAGGCTACGTCATGGCCTTCCAGCCAGACGCGCGCCTTCCTGACCGTGTCGCAGGTGGTGATGCCGTACATGGTGATCGTCAAAAGCGTGCTTCCTTGGCTGACTGTCGAATCCGTTCCACAGACTAAACCGCCCTTCCCGATTTGCCAGAGCCGTTGCCATATCTCCGTTCCACATGACGGCCAGGACAATGTCCTGGCCGTCTAACCTCCAGATCATGCAGCAGCGATGTGAGCCGGAAGCCGGGGGTCCGGCCTCAATAATAGAAGCGCTCTTCGGTGATCTTGCCGTTTTTGACCGTGTAGAGGCCAACTTCATCCATGGTGACACGCTCGCCGGTAGCCTTGGGCGTTATGTCGAACTTGAAGCGCACCGCGAACTGGTCGCCATTGACATAGGGGCCTTCGACAGAGCCGCCATGGACTTCATTGTTCTCCTGCCACCACTGGCCCTTCTGCCTGAGAGCCTCCTTGCCACGGGAGATGGCCATCGGCCCCTCCATGGCTTCGTAGCTCACGATATCGTCGGAATTGTACTTCTCGGCGGCAGCTTCGTTCTCGCCCTGCTTGAGCAGCTCGGTAAAATCCTTGGCAATTTCCGCGATGGTCATTTGCGTTCCTCCTGTTCAGACGCACTGCAAATAGGCAACGACTCGCTGGCCTGCCATCGTCGGACCACGGGGTAGCTGACAAGCCATGTCAGGATGATGGATATCGCTCGGAGTATGTGACGACGATGTGAGCACATCACATCGCGCTCAGCGGCCAACATTCCGGGAAAACGTACTTCTTCAGTCCGCGCAAGCTGTGCACAAGGACGAACTCTCGTGCAACAAAGCTGATTGGGCCCATAGGCTGTTTGGGGACAAGTTTTCGGTCATATGCAAGCGTCAGATGCGGAACGAAACCATCTGACGCCTTGAGGCCTTCGCGCAGCATTTCGACGCCGAGCTTCCTGCTCAACTCACAAACCGGTCCGTCATCGGCGAGAAGCACGAAAGGGTGTTTGGCTGGCTTGCCCCTAGTCGCCGGTCGGCCGGGAAAGCTACTGGCATAGCGAAAGGTAACCTCGAACGGGGCCATCGCAATGCGCCGTCCCGATCGGGCGGCCGCAAAAAGAATTTTGGACCGTAGCCTTTTGTAATCACCGACATGCTGCAGGCTGACGTGAAAACGCTCCGGTAGCAGTTGGTCGCCGGTTACCCCGCATTGGCCGCATAGCCGATTTTGACAATCGGCAAAGCGCGAATGGTCCTTAGACTGCAAAAACAAACCGAAGAACACGCGCTCGGGCCGTTTAGGCCGCCATGGCGGCTCTGGAAGTCCATAGTCGAATTCGCCTTGCAGATACATACGCACACGCCCGGCAAAGAACGCTCCTGTTTTGCTCCATTCCGGAACAAAACAGGAACGCTCTCCTTGAGTCAAGCCTGGAATCTATTCGAGCTCACGCCCAGCAGCCGATGATACCCTCGACCTCGAGGAAATCGTGGATCGCCCAGTTGGCCCCGGTTTTTAGAGTTCGATGAACTAACCTGGCAGCACTGGGCAGTTGGCGCCACGGCGCAGGCTGATATGCGCCACGTCGCCGACCTGGAAGCGAAAACCCTCGGCCTGGCGCGGCGCGTCGATGACGACAGGTGCGCCCTGCCCGAGTTCGGCATGCAGGCGCAGCGTGCGGCCGTGAAAGACGACGCTGTTGACGCGCGCCGGTGCGGTGCCGGGCGCGGCCTCGGTCATCGCCAGCAAATCCTCCGGGCGCACGCCGATGGTGCGGGTAGCGCCCTCGGCAGGTGCCTCGCCGGTTTCAGAAATAGCCTCCAGCGGCAGGGTGCCGGCGGTGAAACGCAAGCGATCGCCATCGCGGCCGACAAACCGTGATTGCAGGAGATTCATGGTGCCGATGAAGCTCGCCACAAACTTCGTGGCAGGCCGGGCATAAAGTG
>NZ_RZPF01000886.1:0-2291 GCF_004022735.1 Mesorhizobium sp. M7A.F.Ca.AU.001.01.1.1 | reverse complement strand
CCGACGACGCCGAGCGGCGTGCGCACGCGCTCGATATGCAAACCGTTCGGCCGGTCCCACTGCGCGATCACGTCGCCAACCGGATCCCGCAGCGCGGCGATTTCGCGGATGCCGTCGGCCATGGCGCGGATGCGCGCCGGATCGAGCTTCAGCCGGTCCATGAAGGAGGTGGAAAGCCCGGATTCATGACCATTCGAAACATCGATGGCGTTGGCGTCGAGAATGTCCTGCTCACGGGCCACAATCGCCTCGGCCATGGCCAGCAGTGCGGCGTTCTTGGCGGCGGTTGTGGCAATGGCCAGCGGCCGGGCGGCAGCGCGGGCGCGCCGGCCGATATCGGCCATCAGCGCGACAGTGTCATCCCCGGATTTTTCATGCAGTTTCAGCATGGCTCATCCTCCGCTTACATCGCCACCGACCGTGACTTGGTCACCGGCCCCTGTTTGGTCGCCGGCCCGTACTTGGTCACCCGAATGGCTCACCACAAGGTCATCGCGGTGGATCATCGCCGAACGCGCCTCGTAGCCGAGCACGGTTTCGATCTCGGCCGTCTTCAGGCCCGCGATCCTTACGGCATCGGCGGCATCATAGGCAACCAGCCCGCGCGCGATCTCGCGGCCCTCGGGCGACAGGATCGCCACCGTGTCG
The DNA here is from genome assembly GCF_004022735.1 of Mesorhizobium sp. M7A.F.Ca.AU.001.01.1.1. NCBI lineage: Bacteria > Pseudomonadati > Pseudomonadota > Alphaproteobacteria > Hyphomicrobiales > Phyllobacteriaceae > Mesorhizobium > Mesorhizobium sp. M7A.F.Ca.AU.001.01.1.1. The sequence goes on along the minus strand of NZ_RZPF01000886.1, from coordinate 1,643 downwards.
CCGCGCGAGAAATTGCCGCTGACCAGCTTGACGCCGGCCGGCAGCAACGATTTGCCCGACAGCAGCGCGCCGATGGCGCCGGCATCGACCGTAAGCCGGCCGGCCGGCTCGAGCTGGCCGGCGATCCAGGTTTTGTAGCCCTTGACCGGGTTGCTGCTCGGCCGAAAGAAAGTAGCGCGCTCGCCGCGTTCGATCGCCATCAGCGGCGACAGCCGAGTGCCCGACGTGATGATCATCGCGGTGCCGGCGGCGGTGGCGATCTTGCCGGCATCGAGCTTCGTGCGCATGCCGCCGCGCGACAGCTCGGAAGCGGCCGCACCCGCCATCGCCTCGATATCAGGCGTGATGCGGTCGACCACCGGAATGAATTTGGCGTTGGGGTCGCGCGCCGGCGGCGCGGTGTAGAGCCCGTCGATGTCGGAAAGCAGCACCAAAAGATCGGCGCCCATCATGGTGGCGACGCGGGCCGCCAGCCGGTCATTGTCGCCGTAGCGGATTTCGGAAGTCGCCACCGTGTCGTTCTCGTTGATGACCGGCACTGCCTTCATCTTCAAGAGTGTCGAGATCGTCGCCCGCGCGTTGAGATAGCGGCGGCGCTCCTCGGTGTCGCCGAGCGTCAGCAGGATCTGGCCCGATTTCAGGCTGCCCTTGCCGAGCGCGTCCGACCAGGCGCCGGCCAGCGCGATCTGTCCCACGGCTGCCGCCGCCTGGCTCTCCTCCAGTTTCAGGGCTCGCTTGCCGAGGCCAAGGATGGTGCGGCCAAGCGCGATGGCGCCGGACGAGACGACGAGGATTTCAGCGCCGCCCTGGGCCAGCCCGGCAATGTCGTCGGCGAGCGAAGCCAGCCAGTCGCGCTTCAGGCCCGTCGCGCGGTCGACGAGCAGCGCCGAGCCGATCTTGACGGTGATGCGCCGATATTTTCTCAGCGACTGCATGACCCTATTTGTCCCAGCGCGTCTCGACCGGCGCCGCGATCTGCGCGCGCGCCTCAGCAATCACCGCCATCAGCGCCCGCTGCACCGCCTCGACGCCCTCGCCGGTGACCGCCGACAACAGCATCGGCGCGCGGCCGGCAGCGCGTTTCAGCGAGGCGACCTTCTTCTTGCGCGCATCGGCGTCGAGCGTGTCGACCTGGGAAAGCGCCAGGATCTCGACCTTGTCGGTGAGGCCATGGCCATAGGCGTCGAGCTCGGCTCGCACGGTCTTGTAGGCCTTGCCCGGATTTTCCTCCTGCGCCGAAACCAGATGCAGCAGCACACGCGTGCGCTCGACGTGGCCAAGGAAGCGATCGCCGATGCCGACGCCCTCATGCGCGCCTTCGATGAGGCCCGGAATGTCGGCGATGACGAATTCGCGCGCGTCGATGCGGGCAACGCCGAGGCCGGGATGCAGCGTCGTGAACGGATAGTCGGCGATCTTCGGCTTGGCTGCGGTGACCGCCGCCAGGAATGTCGACTTGCCGGCATTGGGCAGCCCGACCAGCCCGGCATCGGCGATCAGCTTCAGCCGCAGCCAGATGTTGAGCTCTTGCCCCGGCAGGCCGGGATTGGCGCGGCGCGGCGCCTGGTTCGTCGAGGTCTTGAAATGCTGGTTGCCGAAACCGCCATTGCCGCCCTTGGCCAGCAGAAAGCGCTGTCCGACCA
>NZ_RZPF01000885.1:0-2298 GCF_004022735.1 Mesorhizobium sp. M7A.F.Ca.AU.001.01.1.1 | reverse complement strand
GGGAAAGACGATCACGGCGCCGACGACGACGAGCGCCGTGATCGTCTTTCCCTGGGCCTTCACGCTGTGGATGAGCGTCAACCGCTGGACGCTCGGCCAGTCGCGAAGCTTTGCCGGGATGGAGAATTATCTGCGGCTGGCGTACGACCAACGCTTCTGGGAATCGCTTCTCCATACGTTGAGCTACACCTTCCTTTCGGTTGCCGCGCCGATGTTGCTCGGCACCATCGCCGCCCTGATCTTCGACGCCAGGTTTCCGCTGCGTGGCCTGCTGCGCGGCGTCTTCGTGATGCCTATGATGGCAACGCCCGTCGCCGTGGCGCTGGTCTGGACGATGATGTTCCACCCCCAGCTCGGCGTCCTCAACTATCTTCTGTCGCTGGTCGGCATTCCGGCGCAGGAATGGATCTTCAACGCCAACACGGTCATCCCGTCGCTGGTTGCGGTCGAGACCTGGCAGTGGACGCCGCTGGTGATGCTGATCGTGCTCGGCGGCCTGGCGTCCGTGCCGCGCGAGCCGTTCGAAAGCGCCGAAATCGACGGCGCCAATGCCTGGCAGCAATTCCGCTATCTCACCTTGCCGATGATCGCGCCGTTCCTGATGATCGCGGTGATCATCCGCACCATCGACGCACTGAAGAGTTTCGACATCATCTACGCGATGACCCAGGGCGGGCCGGGCACGGCCTCGGAGACCATCAACATCTATCTCTACAACACCGCCTTCTCCTACTACGACATCGGCTATGGCTCGGCCATGGCCGTGGTGTTCTTCATCGTCATCGTCGCCCTGTCCTTCATCCTCCTGATGTTGCGCCAGCGCTCGCAGTGGATCGGCGTGGAGGGCAAATAGATGAGTTCACGACTGCTCAACCGGATCGGGCTGTTCTTCGCGGCCCTGGTCTTCGTCTCGCCGGCGATCCTGTTCTTCCTCTGGATGATCTCGCTGTCGCTGAAATTCGAGATCGACAACGGCGCCTATCCGCCGATCCTGATCCCCGAACATCTCGCCTGGTCGAACTATGCAAAAGTGTTCGAGGAGAACAATTTCCTGCTCTATCTCTGGAATTCGGTTCTGGTGACCGGCACGGCGACGCTTTTGGCGCTGCTGATCGGCGTGCCGGCCGGCTATGGCATCGCGCGGCTCAAGGCCGAGCGATCGGCGGTGGTCATCATGATCGCCCGCATGACGCCGGGGCTTTCCTATCTCATCCCGCTGTTCCTGCTGTTCCAATGGGTCGGCATTCTCGGCACGCTGTGGCCGCAGATCATCATCCATCTGGTGGTGACCGTGCCGATCGTCGTCTGGGTGATGATCGGCTATTTCGAGACCACCCCGATGGAACTGGAAGAGGCCGCCAACATCGACGGCGCCAGTTCCTGGCAGGTGTTCCGGCTGGTCGCCTTGCCCATCGCCAAGCCGGGCATAGTGGTCGCCTTTATCCTGTCCGTCATCTTCTCATGGAACAATTTCGTCTTCGGCGTGGTGCTCGCCAGCCGTGAAACGCGCACGCTGCCGGTCGCCGTCTACAACATGCTCTCCTACGAGCAAGTGAGCTGGGGGCCGCTCGCCGCCGCGGCCCTGGTGGTGACACTGCCGGTACTGGTCCTGACCATGTTCGCACAAAGGCAGATCGTCGCCGGACTGACCGCGGGCGCCGTCAAGGGCGGCTGAAGGCACGCTACGGCATCGCACTCTTTTTCGAGGAAAACCCAATGGCATCGGTCACAATCAACAACGTGCAAAAGGCTTTCGGAACGGCCAGGATTATCCACGATGTCAGCGTCGATATCGCTGACGGCGAGTTCGTCATCCTGGTCGGCCCGTCGGGCTGCGGGAAGTCGACGCTGCTGCGCATGATTGCCGGACTTGAAACGATCTCGGGCGGCAGGATCGCCATTGGCGATCGCACCGTCAACAATCTGCGGGCGCGCGACCGCAACATCGCCATGGTGTTCCAGAACTACGCGCTCTATCCGCACATGACGGTGGCCGACAATATGGGCTTTGCCCTCAAGATCAAGAAAGCCGATCCGGCCGACACCGCAAGCCGCGTCGGCAGGGCCGCCAGCATCCTGGGCCTCGACAAGCTGCTCGACCGCTATCCGCGCCAGCTCTCCGGCGGCCAGCGCCAGCGCGTCGCCATGGGCCGCGCCATCGTGCGCGACCCGCAAGTCTTCCTGTTCGACGAGCCGCTCAGCAATCTCGACGCCAAATTGCGCGTCCAGATGCGCGGCGAGATCAAGGCGTTGCACCAGCGGCTGGGCACCACCACCATTTACGTCACGCATGATCAG
>NZ_RZPF01000884.1:0-2306 GCF_004022735.1 Mesorhizobium sp. M7A.F.Ca.AU.001.01.1.1 | reverse complement strand
TGCTTGGTCCAGCCAGGGTCAAGGCGCCGAGCAGGACGCCCCCTGGCCCGAATACCGGCGCCGACACGCCCCCGGTCTCGGGGTCGCGGTCGCCGACGGCGAGACAGTTGCAGGTCTTGCGGATGGTCTCGTAGGGTTCGCCCTGCTGGCCCGAAAACGCTGCGAGCACGCGGCCGCCCGAGCCGAGCAGCAAAGGCAATACGTCGCCTTCGCGTATCGTGTAGCGGATCGGGTGCTTGGATTCGACGCGGTAAAGACAGGTGCGGACATCGCCCGAGCGAACGTAGAAGGCAACGCTTTCCCAGCTTCGCTCGGAAAGATCGCGCATGATCGGCAGCAGGATGTCGACCGCCACGACCGAACGCTGGTAGAGCGCACCGAGCCGAAACGTCGCGGGTCCGACGCGGTAGCGCCCATTGTCGAGGCGCTCGAGCAATCGTCCGCGCAAAAGGGAATTCGCAAGCCGCAGGATGGTGCTCTTGTAGAGGCCGGTGCGCGCCGCGATTTCGGCTAGGCTGAGCGACCGGTCCTCCGTGCTGAAGGCATCGAGGATGGCAATCGCCCGATCGAGTGCTGCAACACCTTCGGCGCGGTCGATTTCCGCATCTGCCGATTTGCTTGGCGAATCCATGGCGGTTCCAGTTTGAAGAAAGCCGAGCGACGCGACTGTGTCGCGCCGCCAAATCGTTCTGTCCAGTAGAATATCGTTTCCGTTGACAGAACTCCGTAACATCTGCTTGAAATCGATGACGGGTCTGGATGCAGGCGCGTTTTGGCGGGCACCGGAGGAGGTGTCGTGATTTGGAGGAATCCCATGCTGGACAGACGCAGATTTTTGATGAGCACCGCAGCCGTGGGTGCCGGGCTGATGACGTCGCATCTTTCTCCCGCTTTGGCCGAAGGCGCGCCCCAGATACAGCTCTTCGTGCCTGCCGCACCGGGTGGTGGCTGGGACCAGACGGCGCGCACGATCGACCAGGTGCTGCGCAGTGAAAAGCTCATCTCGGGTTCGCAGATCACCAATGTCGGCGGCGCCGGCGGGACTGTCGGGCTGCCGCAATTCATCAGCCAGTGGAACGGCAAAGGCAATTCCCTGATGGTTGCCGGCATGGTCATGGTTGGCGCCATCATTGCCAACAAGGCCGCCAACAATCTGACGCAGGTCACCCCGATCGCCCGCCTTACCGGCGAGTTCGAGGCCTTGGTCGTGCCGGCGGAGTCGCCGTTCAAGACGGCCGCTGATTTCGTCGCCGCGCTCAAGGCCGATCCGACAAAGGTTCCTGTCGCCGGCGGCTCCGCAGGCGGTTCCGATCACATCCTGTTCGGCCTGATTGCCAAGACTGTCGGCGTGCCGGCGACAAACCTGTCCTACGTGCCGTTCGCCGGCGGCGGTGAGGCGTTGTCGGCGCTGCTCGGCAACCAGGTCGCGGCCGGCATCTCCGGCTTTGGCGAGTTCTCCGAGCAGGTCAAGGCGGGCGCGCTGCGGCTGCTCGCCATCTCGGCAGACAAGCGCCAGGACGGCATCGATGCGCCGACGCTGAAGGAGGCCGGCATCGATGTCGAACTGTTCAACTGGCGCGGCGTCTTCGCACCGCCGGGTATTTCCGACGCCGACAAGGCAGCGATGATCACCCTGATCGAGACCATGGCCAAGAGCGACGCGTGGGCGACCGAATGCAAGAACCGCAACTGGACGCCGATCCTGCTCACCGGCGACGACTATGCGAAGTTCGTCACCGAGGATTCAGCCCGCATCGAGGCGATCCTGAAGGATCTCGGGCTCGCCTGATCCATCGTCATAGGGGCGGCGCAGGTCGCCCCTTCTCGCATGAAATGCAAGCCGGCATGACCCTGCGGTGGGGAGCAAGCATGCGGCGCCGGGCATTTCCGCCAACCATACTTGGCCAGCTCTCCTGGGGAGGACAATCATGAGCACCAGCGACCAGCAGGCGGCGCCGTCGCGGCTTGCCGTGCCGGAATTGTTGATAGGCATCGGGCTCCTGGCCTGCGCCGGCGCCGTCGCCTGGCAGACGCTGGCGATCCCGGTGTCGCCGCTCTACTCCAAGGTCGGCCCGACCGTCTTTCCCTACCTTACCATGGTTGGCCTGGTGGTACTTTCGCTGTTGCTCATCCTTGCCGCGCTTCGCGGCGGCTGGCAGCCGGAGGAGGAAAAGGAGACGCCGACCGACTGGAAGGCAATGGGCTTCGTCGTTATCGGCCTGATCGCCAATCTGCTGCTCATCCAACCGCTCGGCTTCACGGCGGCATCCGTCATCATGTTCGTGCTCGTCTGCTACGGCTTCGGC
>NZ_RZPF01000883.1:0-2316 GCF_004022735.1 Mesorhizobium sp. M7A.F.Ca.AU.001.01.1.1 | reverse complement strand
ACGTGCTGCAGGAGGCGATCGACACCAGCCTCTATGACGAGGTGATGCCGATCGCCGGGCCCGAGGGCATCAAATGGGCGAGGGAATTGGCGCGCAAAGAGGGCATCTTCACCGGCATTTCCGGCGGCGCGACCTTCGCCGTGGCACGGCAGGTCGCGGAGGAGGCGCCGGCCGGTGCGGTGATCCTGTGCATGCTGCCCGACACCGGCGAACGCTACATGTCGACACCGCTGTTCGACGGCATCGAGGCCGAGATGGATGCCGACGAGACCGCCCTGTCGCGCTCGACGCCCGGCTGCCAGTTCCCGGCGGCTTGACGGGAGATCTGGTATGGACGCCGTGCAAGAAAACCTCGGCCTTTTGGCCGAGGAAACGCTCGATCCCCTGGACTGGGCCGATGTGCAGGCCCTGTCGCACCGGGTCATCGACGATGCGGTCGATTACCTCCGCGATGTGCGCGACCGCCCGGTCTGGCGGGAGATGCCGGCCGATGTGAGAGGGGCCTTCTCGGCGCCGCTGCCGCGCTCGCCGGCGCCGCTGGATGCGGTCTATTCTGAGGTGTCCCGCACGGTGATGTCCTATCCAATGGGCAACATCCATCCGCGCTTCTGGTCCTGGTATATGGGGTCGAGCAATTTCACCGGTGCGCTCGGCGATTTCCTGGCGGCAATCCAGGGCTCGAACCTCGGCGGTGGCAACCACGCCGCCGGGCTGATGGACAGCCAGGTGGTGAACTGGTGCAAGGAGATGCTGGGCTTTCCCGCTTCTGCCGGCGGCACGCTGGTCAGCGGCGGCTCGATGGCCAACATCATCGGGCTGACCGTGGCGCGCAACGTCAAGGCCGGCATCGACGTGCGCGAGCATGGTGTCGCCGCCATCGAAAAGCCGCTGCGCTTCTACGGCTCGGAGCAGATCCACTCGTGCCACCGCAAGGCGATGGAGGCACTTGGCCTCGGCAACCGGGCACTGCGCCGCATCCCGACCGATGCCGGGCTGCGCATCGATATCGCCGCCTTGCGGGCAGCGATCACAGAGGACCGCGCGGCAGGGTTCAAGCCGGCCTGCGTCATCGGTACGGCGGGCACCGTCAACACCGGGGCGATCGACGATTTGCAGGCGCTTGCGAAGCTGTCACATGAGGAAGGCCTCTGGTTCCATGTCGACGGCTGCATCGGCGCGCTGATCGCCATTGCGCCTGAGAATGCCCATCGCGTCGCCGGCATCGAACGGGCGGATTCGGTCGCGCTCGATCCCCACAAATGGCTGCACGCGCCGTTCGAAGTCGGCTGCGCCCTGGTCAGGGATGCCGCCGCGCATCGCGGGACCTTCGCGGTGACGCCGGAATATCTGGAATCGACGCCGCGCGGCCTCGCTTCCGGCGAATGGCTGCACGACTACGGCCTGCAGACGTCGCGCGGTTTTCGCGCGCTGAAGGTGTGGATGGCGCTGAAGGAGCACGGTGTCGAGAAATTCGGCCGCCTGATCGACCAGAACATTGCCCAGGCCGTCTATCTTGCCGGCTTGATCGAGGCCGCGCCGCGGCTGCAGCTGGCGGCATCGCCGACCGTCAACATCGTCTGCTTCCGCTATCAGCCCGGTCTGACAGGCGAGGCTCTGAAGGTGCTCAACACGGAGATCATGCTGCGGCTGCAGGAACAGGGCATTGCGGCCCTTTCGGACACCACGGTGCATGGCGAGCACTGGTTGCGCGTGGCGATCACCAATCATCGCACACGGCGCGAGGATCTCGACCTGCTGGTGCGTGAAACGGTGCGGCTGGGGCATGAGATCGCGACGCAGGGTTCCGCACCTTCCTAGTAGCGGGCAGGCATGCGATTCTGCCGCGGTGATTCGGGAGATCCAGGCCGTGACGCTGTTTCGTATGGTTGCACTGGCGGCGCTGGTCTTCACCGCCTCGGCGCAGGCCGCCGACATGGCCTTCTTCGTCAAGAACCTGCGCAAGGAAGCAGTCGCGGTCGAGCTGTTCAGCCGCGACCGCGAGACGGTCTGGCCGGGCAACGACAAGGTGTTCCTGATCGCCCCAGGGTCGCAGAAATCTGTGCCGTTCTCCTGCAATCAGGGCGAACATATCTGCTATGGCGCCTGGGCCGACGGCAATGACAGCCTCTCGGCCGGCGTCGGGCCGGACAATGACCAGCCTTGCGACACCTGCTGCTTCATCTGCGTCGAACACTCGACAGAGACGATCGATCTGGTGCCGTAGAGCGCGGAAGTTTTCGTTGGACCCAAATTAAGTCAGGGATCGGCTCGTCCGGTCCACTTCCGCGATTCCGCGCTGCGTGCGATGGGCGCCAC
>NZ_RZPF01000882.1:0-2321 GCF_004022735.1 Mesorhizobium sp. M7A.F.Ca.AU.001.01.1.1 | reverse complement strand
CCTCGCATCGATCCGGAAGAACAGCGCCGCCTGGCCGAGATCGCCAGGCAGCGCGGGCCCGAGTTTTGGGACGCCGGCGTAGTCCCTCGGCAAGGTCTGCAGGCCGTCGGCGGTCGAGCGGTTTTCCGTGGTGAAGAGCTCGGAAGGTTGGTCGTTGGCACGACGCCTGGTGTCGAGCGCCCAGATCAGGCTGCCAAGGACCGCGATGCTGGCAACACCTCCCAAGCCGATGAGCACCTTGCGCGAAAGCCGCGCCACCTTGGCAGGTTCGGGCCGCAGACGCAGTTCAGCGCGGATGTCCCGGTTCAAGCCATTCGTTGGGTCGCTCATCTGAACAATCCTGCGCTATGCCGGGGCCGGCTCCCATCGGTGCGCACGATGCGGACGCGCCTCTCGCTCGTCTTGCCGCCGAGTCTTAGTTCGGCAGCGGCAAAGAGGCGGTCGACGACGTAGTAATTCTGCCGGGCGCGGTAGTTGACCAGCTCGGAGCCCCCTGACGGGCCGATGACGAAGAGCGGCGGCATCTCGCCCTGGCCAATGCCAGACGGAAACTCGATGTAGACCTTCGCGCCATCGTCGAAGGCGCGCAGCGGCCTCCAGGGTGCGGCGTCACCCTCGATGCGATAGCGGAAATTGAGTTTCTGGATGTCGACGCCGGCAGCGACTGGCTGTGCTGCGGACGCCTGTGCGTTCTGGCGCCGCAGCGCGATCAACTCATCCTGCGGATACTGCCATGATACCGAGGCCATATAGGTCTTTTCGGTCGATCGCAGCTCGAGATGATAGGTGCGACGGTCGCTGTTGATGACAAGGTTGGTCTGGAGGTCGGGGCGCGTCGGCTTGATGAGAATATGGACCTGTTGCCGTTCCCCTGCCCCACTCTGGGTATCGCCAATGATCCAGCGCACGGTGTCGCCGGCGGCAACGGGGCCCGAGCCGACCAGCTGCTCTCCCGGCTGCAGGGCGATGTCGGTGACCTGTCCGGGTGCGGCATAGATCTGATAGAGCGCGCCTTCGCTCCAGGGATAGAGCTGGATGGCGTTGATAAAGCCGTTGCGGACGGGCTGCATTCGTGCCGCCTCATTGGCCTGACTGATCCGCTGTTTAGGGTCGGTCAGTTCTGCCTTCGCCTTTCCGGTGTCGACTGGTTTCAACTGGCCGGGAAGCGGAAGAGGTTTCGGCAGTTCCACCACCTTAATCGGACCAGGTGGATCGATCTTCTTCACGGCAGGCATAGCAGCATCGTCATATTGGACCTCCGGCGGAATGTATTTTTTGGAGGCGCAGCCGGCGAGCGCCGTCGCAGATAGCAATGCCACGGCCAGAAGATGGGCCTTTGGGATGTTGCGGGCAGTCTGCCTCGTCGTATCGCGGGTTCGTGCCGCACCCATCATGAAAGCTCCTTCGACCAGTTGATGGCATTGATGTAGACGCCGAGTGGATTGGCCTTCAGCCGGTCGGCATCGCGGGGTGGCTGGATGATGATTGTGAGGATGGCAGTCCAACGCTCGGTGCTGGTCAGACTGCCGTTCTCATAGCGGCGTTCGATCCAGGCGACGCGGAACGAATCCTGCGAGGCGCGGATGACGCTGGAGACCTCGATTGCGATCTGGACTTTGCCGACCTTGGCGAAGGGATCGTTCACCCGGGCGTAATCGTTGAGAGATACAGCGCCGCGGTCGGTGGTGTAGTCATAGGCGCGCAACCAGTTCTGGCGGACAATGACCGGATCGTCCGGCACGCTTCTAATCTGCTCGATGAACCGAGCGAGATGCCATGCGATCTGCGGATCGGTCGGCCGATAGTCGGCAACAGCTGGAGCGACCGCCTGGGCCTCGCCAAGTTTATCGACCTGAACGATCCAGGGAACCACGGTTCCGCGTGTGGATTGCCAGACCAGTGCTGCGGCGAAACCAGCCGCCAGGACGAGCGAGCCGAAGGCCATCACCCGCCAGTTCTTCGCCTGCACACGAGCCGAGCCTATGCGCTCGTCCCAGACCTGTGCTGCACGCTGGTAGGGCGTCTCGGGCAGCGGTGTTTTTCCGTAACGAACGGAAGGTCGTCTGAAGAGGTTCATCGGCGCTCGTCCTGACTGAGGGAAACATTCATCGAGCCGCCGCCGTGATCGCCCGATCGGACCGAATGTGCGGCCGTGCTGGCGCCATGGCTCATGGCCTGGCCGCGCTTCATGCGGGTGGCCCATTCCGGCGGGGATCCCGCACTGGCTTCGCCGCCTGAAGTTCGCCCTGAAGCAGCTCCCGATGGCTGCTCTCCACCGGTCGCACTCCATGCGGCCGAGCGGCCAGCCTGCTGGCTGGAAG
>NZ_RZPF01000881.1:0-2321 GCF_004022735.1 Mesorhizobium sp. M7A.F.Ca.AU.001.01.1.1 | reverse complement strand
ACCAAATACAGCGCGCTTGTCGCCCTGCGCGACGGAACCGACGCGCTTTCGATCATCAAGGCATCCGAAGCCGCGATCGGCGGCATCGAGGCTTTCTGCAAGGTCGAGGCGATCGACGCCTGGTTCGATCGCATCGGCTGGATCTGGGGCGCGACGTGCGAAGCACAGCTTGGCGCCTGGGACGACGCGTTGAACAAGCTGGCGGCGCATGGCTACGTGCCTGCGCGACGCGTTTCGCGCGACGAGATCGCGGCGATGGCAGGCACGACGAGCCACCTCGGCGGCGCGTTCGACGCTTCGTCGGCAACAGTGCATCCCGGATTCCTGGTGCGCGGCCTGCGTCGTGCAGCGCTAAAGCGCGGCGTTCGGATCTATGAAAAGTCGCCGATGAAGCGGTTTTCACGACGGGGCAAGCTCACGGTGGAAACGGCGAAAGGAACTGTATCCTGCGGCAAGGTCGTGCTTGCCATGAATGCCTGGTCCGGCGCGATTCCGGAACTGGCCCCTGCGATCTTCAACATCTCCAGCGACGACGCCATGTCACAGCCCATTCCAGACCTTCTCGACAAGATCGGCTACCGCCGGGCGCCGCTGATGATCGATTCCCGCGTCTTCGTTGGCGGTTGGTCTCCGACGCGCGATGGTCGGCTGTCCGTCGGCGTCAGCGGTGGCGTTATTGGCTTCGGCGGCATCGTCGACCAGCGTTTCCATGGCCAGTCGCCCCGTGTCGCCGAAATGCGTCGCGCGCTGCGGGACGGCCACCCGGCGCTCGCCGATTTTCCGCTCGAGACATCATGGAACGGCCCGATCGACCGGACGGTGAGCGGCGTGCCACTTTTCGGCGCTTTGCGCGCCAACCGCGATGTCGTTTACGGCTATGGCTTTTCCGGCAATGGCACGACAATGGCTTATATCGGCGGCGAGATCCTCACCGGCCTGTTGACTGACGGTGAATCGGAACTGACGCATTCGGCGCTGGTTCGTCCGGTAACGCGCGGTTTCCCGCCCGAACCCTTTCGCTTTGTCGGTGCACATTTTGTCCGCGGCGCTGTGCGTCGGCGTGACGATTTCGAACATGCCGGGCGCAAGCTCGATCCGGTGACGAGATGGCTCGCCGGGCTGGCTCCGTCCGGCGTCACTCCCTCCAAAGCCAATCTTCGCGCAAAAAAGGGATGACGATGTCCAAGGCCAAGATTTTCAAGCACAGCGAGTTGACCCTAAAGCCATCGGTCACGCCGACCGGAACGTCTTCGATCGCGCGCGTGATCAATGCCGAGATCAGCCGGACCATGGGCGGCGGCATCGAGTATCTGGAGAACGCCTCGATCGACTGGACCGTGACCTATGACGAGGTGCTGTTCATCCATGAAGGCACGCTGACGATCGAACTGGATGACGGCCGCCACGAATGCCGCCCTGGCGACATCGTCTGGCTGCCCAACGGCACCCACCTCAAATACATCGCCACCGAGCGTACCGGCTATTTTTACTGTCTGTACCCATACGACTGGGCAGCACGGCAAGGGACGGTAGAACCTTGAAGTGGCAGGCATATCATGGATTGGCCCTTCACGGCGCAGTTCCGGGGTAGCGAAACTGCTGTTTTGGCATCTCCGCGCCGACCGGCGCGGCGAAACAGTTCTAGTCACGGAATATGGCCAACCTTTCTCGCCGAAATCTCTGACCGGTGCTATGACCCACTGGTGCGCTCTCGCGGGATTGCCGAAGGGCCTTACGCTGCATGGTCTGCGGAAGTCACTTGGGGTCTATCTCGCCGAAGCGGAGGCATCCACCAGGCAGATGTTGGATGTCTCGGCCATGACGACATTGACCATGCCGAACTCTATTCCCGGGAAGCGTCGCAGGTGCGTTGGCTGTGCAGGGCATGGACCGAGTCGTACGGCTGGTAACGCGCTTGGCGAACCTCGTGGCGAACCTGTCAATAAACCCATTGATAATAATGCCCTTCCCGAGAGATGGGTGACAGTTCATTCTGGATAGATGGGTTACACTTTCGGCCCTTTGCAAGGAGAGCAAGGTGCCTTGGAGGGAGTGTAACGTCATGGAAGAGCGGCTGAAGTTCGTCGCCCGGCTGCTGGACGGCGAGAAGATGGCGATGCTTTGCCGGGAGTTCGATATCTCGCGCAAGACCGGCTACAAGATCCTCACGCGCTACAACGACAGCGGCCTGGAGGGGCTGACGGACCGATCGCGGCGGCCCTATCGCCACGCCAATCAGCTTCCGTTTCAAATCGAGAAGCTGATTGTGCGCCTCAAGCAAGACAAGCCGACATGGGGTGCGCCGAAGATACGCGAGCGGC